>DASZHU010000100.1:0-7901 GCA_035937605.1 Acidimicrobiales bacterium
GCTGGCGTCCAGGTCGTGGCGGTCACGTGCGACACCCGGCACGCGCACCGCGTGTGGGCGGAGCAGCAGGGGTATCAGTTCCCGCTGCTGTCGGACTTCTGGCCCCACGGCGACGTGGCGCGCGCCTATGGCGTGTTCAACGACGCGCTCGGCTGCGCGAACCGCGCGACGTTCGTGATCGACAAGAGCGGCACGGTGGTGGAGACCTTCGCGTCGCCGGATCTGGCCACGCCGCGCGACGCTCGCAGCTATCGCGACGCGCTGGCCAAGATCGCGTGAGTGCGATCTGGCGTCATTGATCCCGCGGCCGTCGCGGTGTGCGTCGTGCCCAATGTGAACCGCCGAGGAAGAACCAACCGACCGCCGCGCTGACTCCGGCCGCCATCACGACCGCGAACGCGACCAGCCCAGTCGACACCGCGCCCTTGCTCGGTGCCGTGCGGGTGACCACGCCGCCAGGCGGTGGGCCCGCGGCCCGCTGACCCGGCAACGTGATCACGCCGGCCGGTGCGGTGGCGGTGGGGCCGCTTAGATCACCGGGCGGCGCGGGGGCCACCGACGAGGAACTGTTCGTCGGCGGTGCGCTGCTGCTCGATGTGATGCCGCCGGGTGCCGGCTCGCCCGTTGACTGCGAGCCCTGGTCGGGAGTCGTCACCGGCGGCGCGGTCGTCGTCGTCGCCGTGACGCCCGCGGCGGCGGCGAGATCCAACGCGCCGGCACCGTAGACCGCGGCGGGCGCGATCTTGCGGGCTGTGCCGAGAAGTCGCGAGATCGTGTCCTTCTGGGACACACCCATGCTGCGCAGGATCGCCGCCGCACCGGCGACGTGCGGCGCGGCCATCGACGTTCCCGCCAGGCACGCGTAGCCGTTGAGGTAGGTCGAGAGCACACCGATCGGGTGGGACTGGCACCCGGCCGCGGTATCCGGCTCGCCCCCGGGTGCCATGAGCCCCCATTGCGCATCGCCGATGCTGTTCGCGTACGAGGCCTTCGTGCCGTCGCGGGCGAGCGCGCCGACGACGATCGCGTTCAGTGCGCCACCTGACGGCAACACGTAGTTGTTGCCGGCCGAGATCACCGGGATCGCACCCTTGTTGAACGCGTAGTCGATCGCGGACTGGAACGCGGGGCCGATGACGCTCTGCGACGCGTTGCCGAGGGAGAGGTTGATGACCGCCGCACCATGGTCGGCCGCGTACTTGATGCCGGCCGCCACGTCGTCCGCGCTGCCGGTCGCGTCGCATCCGTTCAGCGGGTCACAACTCTGAGCGAGCACCTTCACGTCGAGGATCGACGCGTCCGGTGCAACGCCGGCAACACCGAGCCCGTTGTCGGTCGCTGCGGCCGCGATTCCCGCCACGTGCGTGCCGTGCCCGTTGTCGTCCTGTCCCGCGTTGCCGCTGCCGTCGCACTTCGTCACGTCACCGTTCGATCCGACGCAAGTGGCGTGTCCGATCACCTTGGTGCGGAGGTCTTCGTGTCCGAGGTCGACACCCGAATCGACGATCGCGATCGTGATCCCGGTGCCCGTCGCCACGGGCCACACCTGCGGTGCCCCGATCATCTGGAGGTTCCACTGCAGGGGCAGGCCTGGGTCGTTGGGTTGCGACGTCATCGCCCCGGCGCCGGGCGCGCCCAAGCCCAGGACGGACATCAGCAGGACGAAAAGGGACCCCCAGCGGGCGATCGTGGATCGCACGGACGCCATTCTTCCCAATTCACCCCGTCAGGTCCCATCGGGGGCTCAGATCCGGCGCAGGACCGTGACCACCTTGCCGAAGATCGACGCGTCGGCGGCGTCGAGCTCGATGGGCCGCAAGCGGGCGTTGGCCGGGGTGAGGATGACCTTGCCGCCCTTGCGGCTGTAGGTCTTCACGGTGGCTTCCTCGCCTGGGAGGCCCGCGACCACGATGTCGCCCTTCTCGGCCGTGGTCTGGGCGCGGGCCACCACGTAGTCGCCGTCGAGGATCCCCGCATCGATCATCGAGTCGCCCCGAACCCGCAGCATGAACAGGTCGCCGTCGCCGGTGAAGTCGGCCGGCAGGGGGAGCAGCTCCTCGACGTTCTCCTGCGCCAGCACGTCCGTGCCGGCGGCCACGTCGCCGACGAGCGGCACGTGACGGGTCGGCCGGCGCTCGAAGACGGCGCCCGAGTTCGGATCCCAGCGGACCTCGATCGCCCTGGGCTTGGTGGGGTCGCGCCGGAGGTACCCGAGGCGTTGCAAGGTGTTGAGGTGCGAATGCACGGTGGACGGCGAGGTGAGGCCGACCGACTCGCCGATCTCCCGGACCGATGGTGGGTAGCCACGGTCTCGCATCGACTGATCGATGATCTCGAGGATCTCCCGCTGGCGATCGGTCAGATGGTGCTCAGTCATGGGGCTCAGTCATGGGGTTCTCCACTCGATGATCGAACGTATGTTTGGCGAACGGTACCAAAGGGCCCGGGTCGAGGCAAACATCTGTTCGTGATTTTCTTGACCACGAACAAGCGTTCGTGATTGAGTGGGTGGACGAACAGGCGTTCGCCGCAGAGAGCGCCTCAGTGTCACACCCCCTGAGGAGGATGGCCGCATGGTCGCCATCACCACTGCAAGCAGGTTTCCGAGCAGGCCCGTCCTGGTGGTGCTCCCCCCGGACACCAGGTCGGGCGCTCGGAGCTATCGCCGGCGCCGGCTCGCCGTGCTCGGCGCCGCCCTCGGCATCGTGCTCGTCGCGGTCGTGCTCGTGTCGACCGCGTCGTCACGAGCCGCCACCGACGTTCGCATCACCCCGGCCGACGCGGTCGTCGTGCACGAGCCCGCGGCGTTTGGTGCCGCCGGGCAGCCGCTGCCGTCGCGCGCGATCTACGTGGTGCAGCCCGGCGACACGCTGTGGTCGATCGCGCGCGGCCTCGATCCGACCGGCGACCCACGCGCGACCGTCGACCGCGTCGAGGCCCTCAACGGCGGAGCTGCCCTGCAGCCCGGCCAGCGGTTGCGTCTCACCGACGGGTAGCTTCGATGGGCGGTGCGGTGCCCTGCGTGCTCGAGTGACGACGATCGCGTCGTCGACTCGCGCGCTTCCGACGACGGTGCGACGATCCGTCGCCGCCGTGAGTGCCTCGGCTGCCGGCGCCGGTTCACGACCTACGAGCGCATCGAGGAAGTCCCGTTGCTCGTCGTGAAGCGCACGGGTGACCGCGAGCCGTTCGATCGCGTCAAGATCGTGGTCGGCTTGCGCGCCGCCGCGAAGTCGCGGCCGCTGTCCGACGACCAGCTCGAGGTCATCGCCGCCGACGTCGACGACCAGCTCCGTCTGGCCGGCGTCACGGAGGTACCGAGTGAGCGGGTGGGCTTGCTCGTCCTCGAGCACCTTCGCGAGCTGGATCACGTCACCTACATGCGATTCGCGAGCGTCTACAAGGGATTCGACGACGCCGCGGACTTCGAGCGCGAGATCACACTGCTCACGAAGCAGACGGCACCGAAGCGTCGCTGAGCCGGCGTCGATAGCGCAGGAACAGCATGCCGTCCTTCTCGAGGACGTGACGTAGCTCGAGCCCGCGCGGGTGCGACGGATCGGTGCCGTGCGCGACGCGGCTCGACTCTCCCGCCGCGAGCAGGGGAGCGAAGCTGAGACAGAGCTCGTCGACGAGGTCGTCGGCGATCAACTGCCCGTTCAACGACGGGCCGCCTTCGCACACGACCACTCCAGACAAGGGCGCGAGCGCTCGGCGCAAGTCGACGGTGGTCTCGCCGGCAACGACGATGTCGGCCACCGGCTCGAGCGCGCGCCGTCGGTCGGCGTCGGCAGTCGCCGACGTGATGATCGACGGACGCGTGCCTCCCGAGAACACCCGTGCCGCGGGATCGAGGTCGAGGCGTGCGCTCACGATGAGGAGTCGTGCCTCGACCGTGGGCGGGCCGTAGTTCTCCGCCCGCACGGTCCCGGCGCCGACGACGATCGCGTCCGCGAGGCCGCGGATCGCGTTGAACACCCGCCGGTCGGCCGGCCCGCCCAGGGCGCCCGACCGTCCGGCGATCGACGTGGCCCCATCGGCAGTCGAGATCATGTTGACCAGCAACCACGGGCTTCGGTCGCGGACCTCGGACGCGTAGGCCTCAACGGGGTCGACGTCGTCGAGTGGAACCGGGTGGAGCTGACGCACTGGTGGCAGCATTACATCCATGACGCGCGCGCCAGCGGACGAAACCCGAACCGCGATCAGGACCTGTCCGCTGTGTGAAGCCGGCTGCGGGCTCGAGATCACGCTGAAGGGCGACGACGTCGTCCGCATCCGCGGCGACCGCGACGACGTCTTCAGCCACGGGTTCATCTGCCCGAAGGGTTCGACGCTCAAGCAGCTGCGCGAAGACCCGGACCGGGTCCGCGTGCCCTTGGTGAAGCGCGACGGCCAGTTCGTCGAGGTGAGCTACGACGAGGCGTTCACCGAGATCGCCGAGCGCCTGCTCCCCATCCTCGAGGAACACGGACGTGACAGCTGCGCGGTGTACATCGGCAACCCGACGGCGCACAACCTCGGTGCGCAGTTGTACGGACGGTTCGTCATCCGCGCGCTCGGTACCAGGAACCTGTTCTCCGCGAGCACGGTCGACCAGCGCCCGAAGGAGATCAGCTCGGCCCTCATGTTCGGCGGTGGCCTGACCGTGCCGGTGCCCGACGTCGACCGCACGCAGTACCTGCTCGTGCTCGGCGCGAACCCGTACGCGTCCAACGGCAGCCTCGCGACCGCGCCGGACTGGCCGGGACGGATCGAGGCGATGCAGGCGCGCGGTGGGTGGCTCGTGGTGGTCGACCCTCGGCGGTCGCGTACCGCGGAGCAGGCGAACGAGCACCTGTTCATCCGGCCCGGCACGGACGCCTTCTTCCTCATGGCGCTCGTGCAGACGATGTTCGCCGACGGGTTGGTCACCGCCGGGCGCCTCGGCCCGCTGCACGAGTGGCTGACCGGCCTCGACGAGGTCGAGCGCCTGAGCAAGACGTTCACGCCGGAAGCCGTCGCGCCGATCACCGGCATCGCCGCCGACGCCACGCGTCGCATCGCGCACGAGCTGTGTGACGCGTCGACTGCGTGCGTGTACGGCCGGATCGGTACGTGCACGCAAGAGTTCGGAACGCTCGCCAGCTGGCTCGTCGATGTGCTCAACATCTGCACCGGCAACCTCGACCGCGCCGGCGGTGCGATGTTCACCAAGGCCGCCGCCGGCGCGTCGAACACCCGCGGCACGCCGCGCGTGGGCCGCGGCCTGCGGCTCGGCCGCCGCACGAGCCGCGTGCGCGGGCTTCCCGAGACGATGGGCGAGCTGCCGGCGGTGGTGCTGGCCGAGGAGATCGAGACCGCGGGGCCGGATCAGATCCGCGCACTCGTCACGATGGCCGGCAACCCGGCCCTGTCGATACCGAACGGTGGCGGTCGCCTCGATCGCGCGCTCGACACGCTCGAGTTCATGGTGTCGGTCGACATCTACGTGAACGAGACGACACGACACGCCGACGTGATCCTGCCGGTGCCCGATCCGTTGTCGAAGTCGCACTACGACCTCGCGCTGTTGCAGCTCGCGATCCGCAACGTCGCCAACTACTCGCCGCCGGTGATCCCTCTGACCGACGGCCAACCCGACGAGTGGGAGGTGCTGGCGAGGCTCGCGCTCGTGCTGCAGGGCATGGGTCCCGACGCGGATCCGGCCGCGATCGACGATCTCGCCATCCGGTCGCTCGTCGAGCACGCGGTGGCCGACCCGACGAGTCCGGTGCACGATCGCCCGGTCGCCGACGTGCTCGACGAGCTCGCGCCCCGCACCGGCCCCGAGCGGATCCTCGACCTGATGCTGCGCACCGGGCCGTACGACCTCACCCTCGACGACCTCCTGGCGAATCCGCACGGCATCGACCTCGGACCTCTCGAGCCGCGCCTACCCGACGTGCTGCGCACGCCGAGCGGCCTGATCGAGCTCGCGCCCGAGCCGCTCGTCGCCGACGTCACCCGGCTCGAGGCGGCCCTCGACGACGATGCCGCGGCGGCGCGGTCCGAGTTCGTGCTCGTCGGCCGGCGCGACCTTCGGTCGAACAACTCGTGGATGCACAACGTGTCCGTGCTGGTGAAGGGCAAGCCCCGGTGCACGCTGCACCTGCATCCGAGCGATGCGACCCGACTCGGCCTCGTCGACGGCGCCGCCGCCAACGTGCGGTCGCGCTCCGGTGCGGTGACCGTGCCGGTGGAGGTGACCGACGCGATCATGCCCGGCGTCGTGAGCATCCCTCACGGGTGGGGCCACGACCTCGAGGGTGTGCAGCTCTCCGTGGCCGCGACGGTGGCCGCCGGGGTGAACAGCAACCTGCTGGCCGACGAGACGCGGTTCGATCCCGTGTCGGGCAATGCCGTGCTCAACGGGATCCCTGTGGAAGTTACTGCCCAGTAACACACAGCCATGTGGACGACGAGGCCCGCTGTCCACGCGCAATTCACACCGTTGTGCCTCTTCCCGTCCACAGGGCGACCTTCGTAGGGTGCTCTTCGTCAGAGTGGGGGCTTCAGCAGCGCGAGGTGCGGATGGTGGACTGACGTCTGCGTCGCTTGGTGGGTGGACGAATCCTTTGGAGGCTTCTCGGGAGGTTGCGGTGTGCAAACCTTCGCGAACGGCCTCTGACCTGCACCTACGCGCTGGCCCCTCCGTTGACAGGGGCCAAACGACAGTGCTGTAATCTCAGCCACGTCATTTGGCACATCTTGTGCTCTGAGCGGGACCGGGGGGCCGGTTGACCACAGCATCTTGTGGTCGGCGCGGGGCACAAAATGGCAGGGCGGAGCGTTCGGTTTTCTCGCCAGTTTCTCGAGGAGCGACCCATGGCATTGGCCCCACAGCAGGCCGGCATCGGCATCCGCCGGTACTTCACCACCGAGGGTGTCCACCCGTACGACGAGGTCCAGTGGGAACGTCGCGATGCCCGCATCACGAACTACCGCGACGGCTCGGTGGCCTTCGAACAGCTGGCCGTCGAGGTGCCCGTCGGCTGGTCGCTGAACGCGACCAACATCCTGTCCCAGAAGTACTTCCGCGGCACGGTCGGCACGGCCGAGCGCGAGTGGTCGCTCAAGCAGGTCGCGGACCGCGTGGTCGACACGATCACGAAGTGGGGCATCGAGGGCGGTTACTTCGCCGACGACCACGAGGCCGCCGCGTTCAGCGCCGAGCTCAAGCACCTTGTCGTGACGCAGAAGGCGGCGTTCAACAGCCCGGTGTGGTTCAACATCGGTGTGACGGGCGTGCCGCAGCAGGCCTCGGCGTGCTTCATTCTCGCCGTCGACGACACGATGGACTCCATCCTCAACTGGTACGTGGAGGAAGGCACGATCTTCAAGGGCGGCTCGGGCGCGGGCATCAACCTGTCGAAGATCCGCTCGTCGGCCGAGCTGCTCAAGGGCGGTGGTACCGCATCGGGGCCGGTGAGCTTCATGCGCGGCGCCGACGCGTCGGCCGGCACGATCAAGTCGGGCGGCAAGACGCGCCGCGCCGCGAAGATGGTCATCCTCAACGTCGATCATCCCGACGTCGAAGAGTTCATCTGGTGCAAGGCCAGGGAGGAGCGCAAGGCGCGCGTGCTGCGCGACGCCGGCTTCGACATGGATCTCGACGGCGCGGACAGCCACTCGACGCAGTACCAGAATGCGAACAACTCGGTGCGGGTCACGGACGACTTCATGGAGGCGGTCGAGCGCGACGACGACTGGCGGCTGATCGCGCGCAGCACCGGCAAGCCCGTCGGTGACCCGATCGCGGCGGCCGACCTGATGCGCGACATCGCACAGGCGGCGTGGCGCTGCGCCGACCCCGGCGTCCAGTACGACACGACGATCAACCGCTGGCACACCAGCCCGGCGAGCGGGCGCATCAACGCGTC
>DASZHU010000101.1:0-2921 GCA_035937605.1 Acidimicrobiales bacterium
CGTCAACGCGATGATCCCGGTGCCGCGCGAGACGCCGGGTGCATGGTGGGACGACACCGGCGCGGTCGACGCGCGCGCCGCCGCCGCGGCTGCGGGCGGCTACGGCGTCGAGTTCGATGTCTTCACCTACTTCCTGCACGACGTTCCCGCCGCCGTTGCGACCGAGGGCGAGGCCTATCAACGCGAGGAATCGGATGCGGTGTTCGCCACATCGTGCGACTTCACGTCGTGGCCATCGGCCCCCATCCGTGTGCTGGCCGGCGCCGACGATCGGTTCTTTCCGGTTACGTTCCAGCAGCGCGTTGCGCAGGAACGGCTGGGCATCGATCCCGACGTGCTGCCCGGCGGTCACCTCATCGCGCTCGCGCACCCCGAGTCGGTTGCCGACTACCTGCTCCAGCGCGGCTAACGCACCTCACTCACGACGGACTTCATCGGGCCGGTGATGAAGTTTCCCATGTCAGCCGTCGTCTTCTGGCCGGCCGGGCTCGCGAACGACGCGTGCATCGCCTCCGCGTCGTCGAAGGTCAGCGACACAACCCAGAAAGCATCGGGCGCGCTGCCGTCGAAGTTGGTCAGCGCTCGGCCGTACTCGTACGCACGCAGCCCGGGAAGCGCCCGTACGAGCGGCGCGTGCGTCCCGACGTAGTGCCGCTCAAAGGCGTCGGCGTCCTTGGGATCCCAGAAGGTGATGGTGATCTTCACGGCCATGAAGTGAAGTGCTATCACCTCGTACAGTCGCGTCGTGCAGCAAGCCCTGGCCACCGCCGCCGGCGTCGCGATCCTCGTGTTCACGTGGATGGCCGTCATCTTCACGATCGTCATGCCGCGCGCGCAGTGGGGACCGGGACGCCTGTCGACGATGGTGACACGCACCGTTCGACTCTTCTTCTCGAGTCTCGCTCGGCTCACCAATGACTACGAGCGCAAGGACGCGATCCTGGCGCCGATCGGGCCGGTCGCGGTCGTCTTCCAGCTGCTCGTGTGGTTGGCGCTGTTCGGACTCGCGTTCGTCTTGATGCTCGAGCCCTACACGCACAACGTCTGGCGCGCGATGAGTCAGGTGGGCGCGGCGTTGTTCACGCTCGGCGAGGCGCGCAGTGCAGGACTCACGAACGACACGATCGTGACGATCGCGGGCGCGACCGGCCTCGTCGTGATCGGACTTCAAATCGCGTATCTCCCCTCGTTGTACGCGGCGTTCAACCGGCGCGAGGTGCTCACGACGATGCTCACGAGCCGCGCCGGCGAGCCGGCGTGGGGACCCGAGATCCTGATCCGCCATCAGCTCGTCGGTATCACCGACGCGTTGCCCGAGTTCTATGGATCGTGGGAACAGTGGTCGGCCGAGGTTTCCGAATCCCACGTGAGCTATCCGGTGTTGTTGTTGTTCCGATCGCCCGACCCGTGGGGGTCGTGGGTCATCAGTCTGCTCTCGGTCCTGGACGCGGCGGCGATGCACCTCGCCTTGCAGCCGGAGAACGCACCGTCGCAGGCGCGCATGTGCCTCCGCATGGGCTACGTCGCGCTGCGGCGCATCTCGAGCTCGCTCGACTGGGAATTCGACAACGACCCGATGCCCGATGATCCACTGCAGTTGACGGAGGCCGAGTTCACGGCGGCCGTCGCGCTGCTCGAGGACGTCGGCTTCCCGATCGAGCGCGACGCAGCGGCCGCGTGGCCGCATTTTCGGGGCTGGCGCGTGAATTACGAGGACCTCGCGTACCGGTGGGCGAACCGGATCGTCGCGCCCGTCGCGCCCTGGTCGGGGCCGCGTCCCGGCATCGGCGGTGGCCCCATCGCTCCGGTGCGACCGTCGCACCGCACCCCCGACGATCCCTACGTCGCGTACGAGCGTCCCGAGTTTCCGTTGCCCGACGCGTGACTAGCTGAGCGCGGGCCAGAGGTCGCCGTGCGCGGTCTCGAAGTCGGCGAGGATTCCTTCGGCCGCACGCGAGGACCCGACCACCGGGTCGATGAGCAACGCCTGCAGGGCCGCGTCGCGTGAGCCGAGGATCGCCGCGTCCGCAACGAGCTGCTGTACGGCCACCTCTTGGCGCAACGTCGCGGCGAACGCGAGCGGAAGGTCGTCGGTGCGATCGCCCACGATGTGCCCGCGACAGGCGACCGCGCTCACCTCGACCGCGCACTCGTTCGGCAGCGCCGGTACCAGATCGGTGTTGGGGAGGATCGCGGATGCGATGCGCTCGGGCTCGCCGGTGATCGCGGCGCGCAGGATCGGACGGAGCGGCTCGCTCGTCTCCCACCGCCAGAACCCGTCGAGGTCGGCATCGCCGACGACGATCGCCTCGGCAACACCGTCCACCAGATGGCGAAGCTTCTTCTGGCGGGTGAGGAAGTCCTTTGGCGGCGCATGCTCCACCGCTTCCCGGTAGTACTCCCCCGCGTGACTGTCGCTCGTCGAGATCACGACCCGGAACTGCTCGTGCAGGTACCGGACGAATGCGAACGTCTCGCCGTCACCGTCGCACAACGTCGCCACGGCCCGGTGCAGATCGGGCGTGACATCGTCGCCGGTCGTCGCGTCGCGTGCAGCCACGAGCGCGGTGAGATGATTGAGGCCGGCGGCGCGGCACTCGATCTCGCGGCCGAGCAGGCCCGAGAAGCGCCGTCGACCGAGCTCGACCTCGTGACACAAACCCACGATCGGCTGATCGAGGTGCCGCCGGAACGCGGTACAGATGCGGCCTTCGGGATTGGTGAAGTTGATCAGCAGCGCGTCGGGTGCCAGCCGTTCGACATCGCGCGCGATCGCGGCGACGAGCGGAATCGTGCGCAGCGCGTGCGCAAGACCACCGGGCCCCGCGTTCTCGCCGAGGACGTGCTCCACACCGTGGCGCTGCGGAATCTCGAAATCCTGCTGCCACCGGCGATCGCGGTCGATCTCGACGGACACGACG
>DASZHU010000102.1:0-3126 GCA_035937605.1 Acidimicrobiales bacterium
TGCGATCACCTCAACGGTCGGAATGGGTGGGATCGTGTTCGGTCTCGTCGAGGCCGGGTCCGCGGGGTGGAGCAGCGCGCGCACCGTCGGCTCACTGTTCGCTGGTGTGATCCTGCTCGCGGTGTTCGTGGCGACCGAGCGCGGGGCGGAGGAGCCGGTGCTTCCCCTGCGGCTGTTCGCGCATTCCACGCGGTCCACCGCGAACGCCGCACGCGGACTCGTCTACGCCGGCATGTACGGGATGTTCTTCTTCCTCGGTCAGTTCCTCCAGGACGTGCAGGGTTATTCACCGTTGCGCGCCGGCCTCGCCTTCCTGCCCATGCCCGCGTCGGTGTTCCTGTCCTCTCAACTGACCAGCCGAGTTCTCGTTCGCCGCTTCCCGCAGAAGGCCGTCATGCTCCTCGGAATCAGCTCGTCGATGGTGGGGCTGTTGCTGGTCACGCAGTTGTCGGCATCGCCGTCGTACGCGCTGATCGCCATGGCGCTCGTGCTCATGGGAGCGGGCGCCGGCGTGTCGTTCGTCAGCCTCACGTCCGCGTCACTCGCCGATGTCGCACCCGGGGACGCCGGCGCGGCGTCGGGTCTCATCAACGTGAGCCAGCAACTCGGCGCGGCGATCGGTCTCGCGGTCCTCGTCACCGTGTTCGACTCCGCAACCAACCACGCAGGCGCAGGGACGACAGCTGAGGTGTTCGTTCACGGCGTGCGCACGGTGTGTCTCGTCGGCGCCGGGTTCGCCGTTGCCGCATTCGCGTTGGTCGCACTCCTCGTTCGACCAGCCGGAGCGACCGACATCGACGAGTTGGACTTCGAAGAACTGTTCATCGAAACCGACGCCGCCGCGCTCGCCGAGCACGCGGCAATCGAACTCGTGTGATGACAGGATCCAGTGCCCGGGTCAGGGTGCGCTGAGGGCTTCGGTGGGGGTGAGGTGCGCGGCTCGTAGCGCGGGGTAGAGGCCGGCGACGGCGCCGACCGCGAACGATGCGAACACCGCGCCCGCGAGCACGCCAGCGGGCAGTGCGATGCGCCAGCCTTCGTGGCTCGCCCACCCGACGGCGACCGCCGCGCCCGAGGCGATGCCGAGGACTCCGCCCGCGGTTGCGAGCAGCAGCGACTCGGCGAAGAACTGAAGCCCGATCTGGCGACGGGTGGCGCCGAGCGCGCGGCGTAGCCCGATCTCGGTACGCCGTTCGAGTACCGCGATGATCATCACGTTGGCAATGCCGAGGCCGCCGACGAACAATGCGATCGCGCCGAGTCCGAGGATCAACGAGTTGAGCGCGCTGTCGGCGGCGGCGCGCGCGACCAGCGCGTCGGATGGCCTGCTGATCGTGACGTGTCCCGGGCTCGCCGGGTTTGCGGTGCGGCCGAGCACGGCTTGTACGGCGGTGGTGTCGGCCGGCGCGGCGCGCACGTACAACGTCGAGATGGTGGTCGCACTCCCGGGTAGATCGGCTGCCGCGGGGAACCCGATCAGCGCGGCGCGGTCGAGTTCGGGCGCGAGCCCGACCGAGTTCAGGATGCCGGCGACGACGAACGAGCGTTGCGCGATGAACACGAACATCGGCTGTACGTCAAGATCGACGCCGAGCTGGGCCGCGGCGTCGTGGCCGAGTACGACGGTCGGATAGCGGTCGATGGCGTCGTCGAGGAATCGTCCGCGCTCGACGGCGCCGCCCACCGCGGTGAGAAGGTCGGGTTCGGCCGCCACCACGCGGAGCCCTCCGGTCTCGACGACGTCGATCATGTCGCTGCGGCGCACGGTGGACGCGTTGCCGTCGACCGTCACCGTGCCTACGGCCGATGCGCGTTGGACGGGGCCGATGCGGCGGATCATCGCGGGCGCTTCGGGTGGAACCGCAGTCGGGTCGTTCTCGAAGCCGCGCCCCGGGCTCACGGTGAGCAGGTTGGTACCCAAGGCGTCGATGCGGGCGAGCAGATCGGCGCGCGACGACTGCGAGATCCCGATGACCGAGATCACCGCGGCGATTCCGATCGCCACGCCGAGCGTCGACAGCGCGGCGCGCATGCGGCGAGCGCGCAGGCCTTGCACGGCGAGCGCGGCGAGATCGGCGACACCGATGCGTGCCCTCATGCCGAGGAATCGCTTGCGATGCGACCATCGCGGATCTCGATGCGCCGTCGCAGCGTGGACGCGATGCCGAGGTCGTGGGTGACGACGAGGACGGTCGTGCCGTCGGCGTGCAGCTCGGTGAGCAAGTCGAGCACGACCTGACCGGCCGCGCTGTCGAGGTTGCCCGTCGGTTCGTCGGCCAGGATCAGCGTCGGGTCGCCGACGATCGCGCGTGCGATCGCGACGCGCTGTTGTTCGCCGCCAGAGAGCTGACCGGGACGATGGATCGCGCGGCGCGCCAGCCCGACCCGCGCGAGCGCTCGCGCCGCTCGCCGGCGCCGATCCGTCGCGTTGACGCCGCGATACAGCAGCGCGGTTGCGACGTTGTCGAGCGCGCTGATGGTGTCGAGCAGGAAGAAGCGTTGGAACACGAAGCCGATCGAGGTCGCGCGATGCGCGGCGACCTCACGGTCCGGGAGCGATGCGACGTTCGTGCCGTCGAGCCACACCTGTCCGGTGGTGGGTCGGTCGAGGGTGCCCACGAGGTTGAGAAGCGTGGACTTTCCGGAACCCGACGGCCCGACGATGGCCACGAGCTCGCCGCGGTCGACGCGCACGCTCACATGCCGCAGCGCGGCGACGGGTGGTGAGCCGTCGTGGCGCTTGCTCACGTCGACGAGTTCGACGAGCGCGGGCGCGGACGTCGTCACTTCGCCACTACGACGACGGTTCCTTCGGTGACGGCGCCGGGCGTGACCTCGACCAGGCCGGATGCGAAGAGCCCGGGCGTGATTGGCACGATCGAGTGCGGTCCGTTCGGTGGGACGACCTCGACGCCGTAGCCGCCTTCGGCGAGCGCAAGGAGCGCGGTCACGGGCACGGTCATCACGTTGGTGCGCGATTCGGTCACGAACTCGATCTGCACTGGCTGCTGATCGAGTTCGCCGGCGACAGAGGGATCGGCGAGGGTGATCGTGAGCGGCACGGTGGGACGAGGGTTGCCGGCGCCGGATGTGGTGTTCGCGATGGTGGCGACGCGGCCGATGGCG
>DASZHU010000103.1:0-8743 GCA_035937605.1 Acidimicrobiales bacterium
ACCGCCGGCGCCTGAGGTCCTCGTTGAGCCATCGCTACCCCCATCGTCGTTCCTGACGAAGAAGTTCGCGACCCACCAAACAACTACCTGCGGACTAACACCTCACATCACTAGACCGGAGCCGGTAGCTTCCAGCCGGGCACCCACGTCGCGTGGAAGCCGACCGGCACTCGCTGCGGTAGCAGCACGCGTCCGACGGGCCCGCTCGCGATGTCGGCCGCATCGAGGATCACGACCTCACTGCGGTCGTCGAGCTGGTCGTACACGAAGGTCACGAGGTAGCCGTCGTCATCGCTCATCGCGTTCGGCCGAGGTGCGAAGGGCGACTCGCTGGCCCATCGTCCCGCGCCACACCACCACCGCTCGTCGTGTCCGGTGGTGAGGTCGTACTTCACGATGCCATCGAACAGCAGTGTCGGCTCCGACGAGATGTGCACGTTGTAGGCGTACCGGTTCTTGCGGCCGAGGTGCGCGAGGTCGATGGACGGGAACTCGGTGTTGTCGTCGTCGAGCGGCTCCTCGCTCGTCGCGCCCGTCCGGAGGTTGAACCGGTAGCGGTGCAGCTGTGCGTCGAGGCGCAGGTACGACAGCAGCTTGGCGACGGGGCCGACGGCGTCCGGCCGCGGCTCGGGCTTCGTGACCCGACAGAGGTCGAGCACGATCTCGTCTCCCTCTTCCCAGGCGTTCACGGAGTGGTACGCGTAGCAAGGTTCGGCCTCGAACCACCTGATCTCGCTGCCAGCGCCGCGGCGCGGCAGGACCCCGTAGCGCGACGGCAGCGAGTCATCGAAGAACAGCTTGTGGCGACCGGCCTTCGCCGCTTCCGGATCGTTCACCAGGGGCAGGTCCATCAGGATCGAGTGGTGCTCGGTGATCGCCATGTCGTGCGGCAGGCGCGGACCCGGCAGGTCGATTGCGGTCTCGTGAGTGAGGCCCCCGTCCGGTCCCGCCACGCCGTAGCGCAGGTATGGCGGTCGAGGGCCGTAGTCGAAGAACAGGAACTCGCCGGTGTGGTCGTCGACCTTGGCATGCGCGGAGAGCCG
Source organism: Acidimicrobiales bacterium (assembly GCA_035937605.1). Classification (GTDB taxonomy): domain Bacteria; phylum Actinomycetota; class Acidimicrobiia; order Acidimicrobiales; family JACDCH01; genus DASUCS01. Next base: position 1,044 of record DASZHU010000103.1, read on the forward strand.
ACCACCGAAGCCGCGCTGACCGCGCGTCTCGAGCATGACGGGATCGAGCGCGTACGCGGCGCCGCACAGGTAGAAGAGCGAGAGAACGTCGCCGTTGAAGAAGACGAGGTCGGTGTTCGACGAGTCCTTCAGGGGCATGTCGCGCGGGTTCGACGCGAGCGGTTCCATGATGCCGACCCACTGCACGTCGCCTGCGGCACGCTCGCGTTCGAACGCCTCGGTACGGATCCACCGGTTGCGGTAGGTCGCGGTGCCGTCATGGAAGTGCACCGCGTGCACCATCCCGTCACCGTCGAACCAGTGGTAGCGGCCCGTCGGCTCGAACTGTGGGTTGGGGCCGTTGCGCAGGTACACGCCGTCGAGGTCGAGCGGGATCTCTCCGATCACCTCGAGGTTCGATGCGTCGACCTCGTCGCGGATCGCCGCAAAGGGCCCGTGGAGGTACGGGTTGACCTCGACCTGCGCGATCGTCTGCTCAGCCAAGGTCGGGTGCTCCCGACATGCACTCGATCCGAACGCCATCGGGATCGGTGAGGTACATGAGCTTCACGGCCTTCCCCTTCACCCCGGCGCCTGGCAGCTCGGAGAGCGTATGGCGGTGCGCGGCACCGCCGTGCTGCTCCGCGAGCGCGACGAGATCCTCGACATCGTCGACTCGGAAGCAGAGATGTGTCATACCGAACCTCGTCATCGGCCGCCGCTCGCGGTCACCGTCGGCCTGCGGCTCGAGCCAGTGCAGCAGCTCGAGGCGCACGTCGCCTCGCCGCAACATGCGCGACTCGAAACGGATCTCCTCACCATCGCGCTCCATCGTGGCCGCCACCTCGTCACCCATCTCCATCGTGAAGATCTCGGAGAACCCGAGTACCTCGGTGTAGAAGCGAGTCGACCGGTCGAGGTCGGAACAGCACACGCCGATGTGGGAGAAGCCCTCGATGCCCATACGCGATCGGAACAGTAGTTTTCGCGGCACGGATCTGATCGAGCGACTGAACGAGGCGTTGGGCGCGCAACACGTGCTCGTCGGTGTCGCGATCAGGGAGGACTACTCGCACGACGAGGCGTTGTCGGCTGTCCCGCACGCGCCCGACGTGGTGGTGCGTCCATCGTCCGCCGCCGAGGTCGCGGCCGTCGTTCGAATCGCGGCGGGGCTCGGTGTGCCGGTGACGGCGCGCGGCAGCGGCACGGGGTTGTCCGGTGCGTGTATCCCCCGCCTCGGCGGCATCCTCGTTTCCTTCGAGCGGATGGCCTCGATCATCGAGATCGACACCGCGAACCACGTCGCGGTGGTGCAGCCGGGCGTCACGCTCGACGTGCTCGACAGAGAAACCGCGCAACGCGGGCTCGTCTATCCGGTGTTCCCCGGCGAGAACAGCGCGTCGCTCGGGGGCAATGTGGCCACGAACGCGGGTGGCATGCGCGCCGTGAAGTACGGCGTGACTCGACACCAGGTGCTCGGCGTCGAGGCCGTGCTCGGCACCGGCGAGGTGATCCGCTGCGGCGGCAAGTTCGTGAAGGCGACGACGGGTTACGATCTGACGCAACTGATCACGGGCTCGGAGGGCACGCTCGCCATCGTGACGGAGGCGACGTTGCGCCTGTATCCGCGCGCCGCCCACGCGGCCACGGTGCTCGCGCCGTTCGCGTCGATGGCCGATATCACGGCTGCGGTGCCGGTCATCGTGGGCAGTGGCGTCGGCCCGATGATCCTCGAGTACATCGACACCGTGTCGATGGTGGGCATCACGAAGAACGCCGGCCTCGATCTCGGGATCCCCGATTCCGTGAAGGACGCGACGGTCGCCTACCTCGTGGTCGTCGTCGAGGCCCGCACCGCCGAACGGCTCGAGGAGGACGTGGCCGACGTGGCGGCGGTGCTCTCGGATGGAGCCGCGCTCGACGTGTACGTGCTCCCGTCGGGTTCGGGCACCGCGTTGATCGAGGCGCGTGAGAAAGCGTTCTGGACGGCGAAGGCCAGCGGCGCAAACGACATCCTCGACATGGTCGTGCCGCGCGCGTCGATCGCGTCGTACCTGGATCGCGTGCAGGCGTTGGCGTCCGAGAGCGGCTCGTGGATCGTCGGATGCGGCCATGCGGGTGACGGCAACGTGCACTTCTCGGTGTTCCAAGCCGACGACGACGTGCGGTACCGCGTGTTGCACGACATCTTCGTCGCCGGGCTCGCGTTGGGTGGTGCCATATCAGGCGAGCACGGCATCGGGTCGGAGAAGAAGCACCACTTCGTCGAATTGGAGGATCCGTCCAAGCTCGCGTTGCTCCGCCGAATCAAGACCGCATTCGATCCCGCCGGGATCCTCAACCCAGGAGCCATCTTCGATTGAACGGCGCCCAGGCCCTACTGCGGACGCTGGTCGACTCCGGCGTCGACGTCTGCTTCACCAATCCGGGTACGTCGGAGATGCACTTCGTCGCGGCGCTCGATGCCGTGCCCGAGATGCGCGGTGTGCTCGCGCTGTTCGAAGGCGTCGCGACGGGTGCGGCCGACGGCTACGGCCGCATGGCCGACAAGCCGGCCGCGACGTTGCTGCACCTGGGGCCGGGGTTGGGGAATGGACTGGCCAACCTCCACAACGCCCGCAAGGGCAAGGTCGGTGTCGTCAACATCGTCGGCGACCACGCGACGTATCACAAGAAGTACGACGCACAGCTCGAGTCGGACATCGAGACAGTTGCGCGCAACGTGTCGGTTTGGATTCGGCGGTCGGAGACTCCCGCCGCCGTCGCGGCCGACGCGGCGGAGGCGGTCGCGGTCGCTCGTCGCGGAGAGATCGCGACGCTGATCCTTCCAGCCGACGCGTCGTGGTCGGAAGGCGGCGAGCCGGCACCGCCGGTCGCGGTGGAGGAGCCGCCGGTGATCGCAGGACAGCTTCCCCCCGACTCGCTCCTCTTCCTCGGCGGGATGGCGTTGCGCGAGGAATACCTCGACGCTGCGGCGCGCAGCGGCTGCCGGCTGCTGGCGGAGACGTTCCCGACGCGCTTGCAGCGGGGAGCGGGGCGAGTGCCGATCGATCGGCTCGCCTACCTGGCCGAGTTCGCGGCGATGCAGCTCGAGGGCGTGCGCCACCTCGTGTTGTGCGGCGCGAAGTCGCCCGTGTCGTTCTTTGCCTATCCGGGGAAGGCAAGCGACCTCGTGCCGGAAGGCTGCGAGGTGCATGTCCTCGACCCGCGCGCACTGCTGGAGATGTACGGCGGCGACGGGCCGGTGACCCGGCAACCGGCAGCGCGGCCCGATCGGCCGACCGGCGCGCTCACGGCGGAAGCGGTCGCGACGGCCCTGGGCGCGTTGATGCCGGAGAACGCGATCATCTCCGACGAGGCGAACACGTCGGGACTGTGGGCACCCGGTGCCACCGCGGGCGCGCCGCCGCACGACTGGTTGTGTCTCACGGGCGGCGCGATCGGGCAGGGGCTACCGGTCGCGGTCGGCGCGGCGGTCGCGTGTCCGGACCGGCGAGTCATCGCGCTCGAGGCGGACGGCAGCGCGATGTACACGCTGCAGTCCCTGTGGACGATGGCGCGTGAGTCACTCGACGTCGTGACGGTGCTGTACAACAACCGTGCCTACGCGGTGTTGAACATGGAGCTCGGGCGAGTCGGGGCCGAGGGTCAGCGCGCGAAGGACATGTTCGACCTGTCCACGCCCGCGCTGGACTTCGTGGCTCTGGCCAACGGCATGGGTGTGCCCGCGTCCCGCGCGACCACAGCCGACGAGTTCGTCACGACCCTCGACAAGGCCCTCCACGAACCAGGCCCCACCCTCATCGAAGCCATGACCCCCGCCCTCTGACCATCGTGCATTGGCTCGGCCGCTGGGGGGTGCCACTGCACGATGGTCGAGTGCCCCTCGGCATGGGAAGTGGCGCTATTGGCTAGCGACGGGGGACTTGTCGAGCAGGGCTTCGATCTCGTGGTCGAGGTCGGGTTCGCCCTCGATGTGGACGTTCGGCAGGATCCGGTCCAGCCACTTCGGCAGCCACCAGTTCGCGTCACCCAACAGTTCCATCGTCGCCGGCACGAGCACCATGCGCACGATCGTCGCGTCCACGAAGATCGCAACGGCGAGGCCGAAGCCGAACTCCTTCAGCACCCGGTCGTCCCCGAACATGAACGACCCGAACACCAGCACCATGATCAACGCCGCCGCGGTGATCACCCGAGCGGTCGCATTCACGCCGTCCGCCACCGCAGCGGCGTTGTTGCGCGTGCGGTCGTACTCCTCCTTCACGCGCGACAGCAGGAACACCTCGGAGTCCATCGACAGGCCGAAGAGGATCGCGAACAGCATCATCGGCAGGAAGCTCTCGATGGGTCCCTGCTTCACGTTGATGATCGATGCGCCGATGCCCTTCTGGAACACGCCGACGAGCGCGCCGTACGCAGCGCCGATCGACAGCAGGTTCATGATCACGGCCTTCAGCGGCACCAACAGCGATCGGAAGACGACCAGCAGCAGTAGGAACGACAGCAACAGCACGAGCCCGATGAAGAACGGCAGTCGGTCCTGCACGTACGTGCTCACGTCCTCGAAGGCGGCGGTGATGCCGCCCACGTGCGCGCGCACGCCCGTTCCCTGCACCGCGCTGGGCAATACGTCGGCGCGCAGATGGTGGATCAGGGTGACCGTCTTCGGGTCCTGCGGCGATGTCGTGGGGAACACCTGCATCACTGCGGTGTCGTGCTGCGGGTTGAAGGTCGCCGGCAGCGCGAACTGCACGCCGGGTGTGGCTGCGACGGCATCGTGCACCTTGGTGAGCACGCTGTCACCCACGCCCGATGGCACCTCGAACGCCAGCAGCAGGGGCCCGTTGAACCCCGGACCGAAGCCGTCGGCGAGCAGGTCGTAGGCGCGCCGAGTCGTGTCGGACGGTGGCCTGTTGCCGTCGTCCGACGAACCGAGCTGGATCGTGGAGACCGGTGACGCCAGCACGAGCAGTACCAACAGCGCGCCGATCGCGAACGGCAGCGGCCGGCGCTGGATGATGCGGCTCCACCGGTACCAGAACCCGTCGCGCTCGTGCTCGCCACGGCTCACTCCGGGCACGTGCAGGCGGTCGATGTTCTTTCCGACGAAACCGAGGATCGCCGGCAGCAACGTGAGCGACGTCGCGATCGTCATCGCCACGGCGATCAGTGCGCCGGTGGCAAGTCCGCTCACGAAGTCGATGCCGATCAGGTACATGCCCGCGAGCGAGATGATCACGGTGCAACCCGCGAAGAACACGGCCTTCCCGGACGTCGAGATCGCCTTCACCACAGCGGTCTCGGGCTCCAGGCCCGCGTGGATGCCCTGGCGAAACCGGGTGATGATGAACAGCGCGTAGTCGATGCCGACGCCGAGCCCGATCATGATCGCGAGCTGGGGCGCGAACTCCGGTACCGACACCAGGTGGGTCACGAGGGCGATGCCCGCCAGACCCACGCCGAGCCCGAACATCGCGTTGAGGATCGGCAGACCCATCGCCAACAGCGACCCGAAGGTGATCAGCAGGATGACGATGGCGGCACCCACGCCGACGAGCTCGCTCAGCCCGAACGAGGGTGGCTCGCCGAACTGGCCCGACAGTTCGATCTGCAGGCCGGCCTGATGATCGGCGGCGATGGCCTTCACCGCGTCGACCGTTGCGCCTGACAGCCGGTGCTGCCCGGGCGTCGAGGCGAACTGCATCTCCGCGAACGCGATCTGCGGGTTCGAAGGCGACGGCGTGAGATCGCGAACGTCGATGATCCCGTTGACCTTGCGCAGCCTGTCGAGCACGCCGTTCACGGCGCTCTTCTGCGTATCGATCGACGGCGTGCCCTTGAACACCACGAACGCGGTCTCGCCGGCGCGCGCGGGGAACCGCGCGTCGAGCAGGTCGAAGGCCTTCTGCGAGTCGGTCGCGGGCAGGTTGAAGCTCTGGCTGAACTTCGATCCCGCAGCACCGCCGACGGCATTGATGCCGATCAGCACGACGACCCACGCCGCGAGTACGAGCCACCTACGGCGATAGCAGACCCCGGCGATGCGTTTCAGCACACGTCAATGGTGGAACAGGAACGCTCAGGCTGTCGAAACGACCGAGACGGTATGACGGAGGTCACTCAGGGAGAGGTGGGCCGGCTCGGTCGTCGCGAAGAAGTCGGCGAGCAACGCCGCGATGAGGTCGGGCTGCTCGATCGGCACGAAGTGACCCGCGCCTTCGATGATCTCCAGCCGGCTGTCGGGCATGAGCTCGTGGGCGATGAACGCGTGGGACACGGGGATCACGTGGTCCTTGTCGCCCCAGATGACGAGCGTCGGCACGTCGCGAGCCAGGTAGAGCCGATCTCGCGCGCTCACGCGCTGGCCGGCGACGTCGATCACGGCCCTGATCGTGTGGACGAACGCGCGTTGGGTGCGAGCGTCGGTGAGCCGCGTGTACGACGCCCAGATCTCGTCGAGCAGGGGGTCGCCCCGTAAGCCGAACTTGCCGAGGAAGCGGCCCACCGCCCCGGCCAGACCGTGCACGCGAGGGGTGAGGACGACCGGCAGCACGTACTCGGCGCCCGGCGCCGCGACCACCCGCAGCAGCGGGTTCACCTCCTTGCCGAGGCCGCCGCTGCACGTGAGCACCAATCGTTCGCACATCTCGGGGAACTGGTACGCGAGCTGCATCGCGATGCCGCCCCCGAGGCTGTGGCCGACGAAGGTGGCCCGCTCGTGACCCAACACGACGAGAAGATCTCGGATGCCGGAGGCATAGGCGCCGAGGCTGTAGTCGCCCCGCGGCTTGGCCGATGCGCCGTGGCCGAGGAGGTCTGGCGCGATCACTCGGTACTGGCCCTCGAGCCGCTGCATGACCGGGGTCCACGTCGAGGAGCTTCCGGCGATGCCATGCACGAAGCAGATCACCGGCGCGTCGACTGGTCCGGCCGCGCGGAAGGCGACATCGTGACCGTGGATCTTCACGAACTGAACTTCCATCGCCGCCGAATCTACGCTGCACCGCCGTGGGGGAGAACGGGGTGACGCTCGAGCGTCACGCGCTGAACCGATCGTTCACCTGGCAGAGCCCGCAAGGGCCGTACCGGCGCGTGACCGATGACCAGGCGGCGCACTTCGACCGCGAGGGCTTCGTCGTGATCGACGAGCTCATCGACGAGGACACCCTCGGCGCCATCGTGCACGAGATCGATCGCTTCGAGGCCGAGGTCGACGCGTTCTTGCAGACGCGTCCGGACGGACGATTCACCATCGCGGAAACCGGCGCGCTCACCTTCACGGTCCACATCGCGTCGCGGTCGCAGGTCTTGCGTGACCTCGTCTCGTCGCCGGCGCTCACTGACCTCTGCGCCGACCTCGTCGGCCCGAACGTGAACCTCTACTGGGATCAGGCCGTGTACAAGAAGCCGGACAAGCCGCGGCGCTTCCCGTGGCATCAGGACAATGGCTACACGTTCATCGAGCCGCAGCAGTACCTCACGATCTGGCTCGCGCTCACCCACGCCACGCTCGACAACGGCTGTCCCCACGTGGCATCCGGGCTGCACAAGCTCGGCACGCTGGCGCACGAGTACGTCGACCCGTTGGGCTTCGAGTGCTTCCACGACCCGCCGGTCGACGCACCGGCACCGGTGCGAGCTGGGGGTGCCGTCGTGTTCTCGTCGCTGACGCCGCATCTCACCGGGCCGAACACGACGGACCACGTGCGCAAGGCCTA
>DASZHU010000104.1:0-11044 GCA_035937605.1 Acidimicrobiales bacterium
GGGATCGGGGGAGCCGGCATGTCCGCGATCGCCACGGTGCTCGCCGCGATGGGCCACCACGTCAGCGGCAGCGATCTCAAGGCGTCCGCCGGCCTCGAGCGGTTGCGCGCCCTCGGCATCGACGTCACGGTCGGTCACCGCACCGAGAACGTCGGCGCGGTCGACGTGGTCGCCGTGTCCACCGCGGTTCCGTCCACCAATCCCGAGCTCGTTGCGGCGCGCGATCGCGGCATCAACGTCGTGGGGCGAGCCCAGATCCTCGCGGCCATCGCGGCGCGGCGCCGAACGATCGCCGTCGCCGGCACCCACGGCAAGACGACGACATCGTCGATGGTCGCGATGGTGTTACGGGCCGCCGGTGTCGATCCCTCCTTCATCGTCGGCGGCGACGTGAACGAGATCGGTGGTGGTGCCGCGTGGACGGCCGGCGAGTGGTTCGTCGTCGAGGCCGACGAGAGCGACGGCACGTTCCTCGAGCTGCCGGCGGAGGTCGCGATCGTCACGAGCGTGGAGGCCGATCACCTCGACCACTACGGCAGCGCGGCTGCGATCGCGGAGGCGTTCGCCCGCTTCTTGCACTCCGCTCCGTGCACGATCGTGTGTGCGGACGATGCGGTGGCAGCGCGGCTGGGCGCCGAGGCGGGTGCGGTCACCTATGGCACGAGCCCGGACGCCGACTACCGCATCGACGCGCTGGTCGTCGAGCGCGCGGGCGCGCGGTTCAGGGTGGTGCACGACGGCGCGGTGATCGCCGAGGTGTCGCTCCCGATACCGGGTGCGCACAACGCCCGCAACGCCACCGCGGCGGTGGTCACGGCGGTCGAGTTGGGAGCCGACCTGAAGCCGGTCGTCGAGGCGCTCGCGCGGTTCGGGGGCGTCGCGCGTCGCTTCCAGTTCCGCGGCGAGGCCGGTGGCGTGACCGTGGTCGACGACTACGCCCACAACCCCGGCAAGCTGCGGGCCGTGCTCGACGCGGCCGGGCACGGCGGCTGGCGCCGTGTGGTCTGCGTGTTCCAGCCGCACCTGTACTCCCGCACCGCGGCACAGGGCGTCGACCTCGGCGCCGCGCTGGCCCGGGCCGACGTCGTGGTCGTGACCGACGTGTACGGGGCTCGCGAGAGCCCGAAGCCGGGTGTGACGGGGATGATCGTCGCGGCCGCGGCCATCGACGCCCGGCCGTGGCGCCGCCTCGCCTACCTTCCGCATCGAGGCGACATCGTTCCTTACCTGCACGACGTGCTCCGGCCGGGCGACCTGTGCCTCACCTTGGGCGCCGGCGACATCACCTCGCTGGCCGACGACCTCATCCCGATGCTCGCGTCCCGCACCGGCCGTTGAGCGCGCTGGACGACGTCGCCGCGCAGCTCGGCGACCGGGCGAAGAGGTCCGTCCCGATTGGCCCGATGACGACGTACCGCGTTGGTGGCGCGGCGGCGTTGCTCGTCACGATCGACGACGAGGGCGATCTCGCCGCGGTCGCCGCGGGCGTCCGCGGGAGTGGGGTCGCGGTGCTCGTGGTCGGGAAGGGCTCGAACCTCCTCGTCGCCGATCGAGGCTTCGACGGCGTGGCCGTCGTGTTGGGCGCGGGCTTCGAGCACGTGGAGATCGAAGGAACCACCGCGCGCGCCGGCGGCGCGGCCGCGCTGCCCGTCGTCGCGCGGCGCACTGTCGCCACCGGGCTGACCGGGTTCGAGTGGGCGGTCGGCGTGCCGGGCTCGATTGGTGGCGCGGTGCGGATGAACGCCGGCGGCCACGGCTCGGACATGGCGGCATCGTTGGCAAGGGTCCGCGTCGTCGACGTCGCGAACGGGGACGATGGATGGATGGCGGCCAGTGGTCTCGCGCTCGGGTATCGCCGTTCGTCGATCGCGCCGACACAGGTCGTCGTGGAGGCAGAGCTGCGACTGGCGCGCGGCGATCGCGCGCAGGCCGAGGCCGAGATCGCCGACATCGTGCGATGGCGCCGCGAGAACCAACCCGGGGGACAGAACGCGGGCTCGGTCTTCGCCAATCCCGACGGCGACAGCGCCGGCCGGCTGATCGACGCAAGCGGGTGCAAGGGACTCCGCGTCGGCACCGCCGTCGTGTCGGACAAGCACGCCAACTTCTTCATCGCCGACGCCGGCGGCCGGGCCGACGACGTCCACGAGTTGATGACCGTGGTGCAGCAGCGCGTGCTCGCGGTCCACGGCGTGCGGCTGGATCCCGAGACCCGGTTGGTGGGGTTCGATGGCCACGAACCTCGACTGGAGGTCGAGGGTTGACCGTCACGGAAACCCCTGGGACAACGGCTCCGATCGACCCGCGATTGCGGGCGCGGCGCATCGCGGTACGACGAGACGAAGGCCGGCGCCGGCTCCGACGGGTGGGCGTCCTCGGCATCCTCGTGGCCGTCTTGGTCGTCGGGCTGGGGCTCACCCGCAGTGCGCTGCTCGACGTCGATCGCGTGACGGTCAGCGGCGCGCAGCACACGCCCGTGGCATCGATCCAACGCGCGACCGGTATCCGCAGTCACTCGCCGATGACCGACGTCGATCTCGATCGCGCCCGTCGCGGCGTGCTCGCGTTGCCGTGGATCCGCACCGTGTCGATCACGCGCGACTGGCCCGGCACGGTGCGGGTCGTGGTCACGGAGCGCACTGCGGTCGCGGTGGTTGCGGCCGGTGCCGCAGGTTTTGCCCTGGTCGATCGCGACGGACGCGTGCTCGAGACGTCGCCCGCCGCACCTACCGGTTACGTCGTTGTCGCCAACGTGCCGACACCGAGCGCGCCTGGGACCACGATCGATCCGTCGTCGGGTGACGCCCTCGCGGTAGCGAGCTCGCTGCCGCCCGATCTGCACGCGAAAGTGTCGATGATCGTGCTCGATGCGAACGGCGTGTCGCTTCGACTCACGGAAGGTGGTGTCGTGCGACTGGGCCCCGCCACTGATGTCGACGCGAAGCTGCGCGCCGCGGACACGGTGCTGACGTCGGTCGACACGAAGAACCTGTGCGCCGTCGATGTGCGCGTCGCCGCCGCACCGTCCTTGACGCGCGGCAAGGGCTGTTTGTAATTTCTCGACCAACACTGAAGGTTGATGAAAGTCTCTACCTTCACTTGACAGTTTATCGAGGACCTCATGACTGGCAGCCCGCAGAACTATCTCGCGGTCATCAAAGTCGTCGGCATCGGCGGCGGCGGCGTCAACGCGGTCAACCGCATGATCGACGCGGGGCTCAAGGGCGTCGAGTTCATCGCCATCAACACCGACGCGCAGGCGTTGCTCATGAGCGATGCCGACGTGAAGCTCGACATCGGGCGCGAGCTCACGCGTGGGCTCGGTGCCGGCAGTGATCCCGAGGTCGGCCGTCAAGCCGCCGAGGCCCATCGCGACGAGATCGAAGAGGTACTCAAGGGCGCCGACATGGTGTTCATCACCGCGGGCAAGGGCGGTGGTACCGGAACCGGCGGCGCGCCCGTCGTCGCCGATATGGCGAAGCAGCTCGGTGCGCTCACGATCGGTGTGGTGACCCGTCCGTTCGCGTTCGAGGGCAGGCGTCGCTCGGTGCAGGCCGAGCAGGGCATCCAGAAGTTAAAGGAGAAGGTCGACACGCAGATCGTCATCCCGAACGACCGGTTGCTGACCGTGTCGAACGAGAAGACGTCCGTGCTCAACGCCTTCAAGATGGCCGACGAGGTGCTGCTGCAAGGTGTACAGGGCATCACCGACCTCATCACGACGCCGGGCCTGATCAACACCGACTTCGCCGACGTGAAGATGATCATGAGCAACGCCGGCTCCGCGCTCATGGGGATCGGCTACGGCTCCGGCGAGGGGCGTGCGCTCTCTGCGGCTCGCTCGGCCATCTCGAGCCCGCTGCTCGAGGCGTCGATCGAAGGCGCCCGCGGCATCCTGCTCAACATCTCGGGCGGCAGCGATCTCGGTCTGTTCGAGGTCAACGAGGCCGCTGAGGTCATCCACGGCGTCGCGCACCCGGATGCCAACATCATCTTCGGAGCGGTCATCGACGACGAGATGGGCGACGAGGTGCGCGTCACGGTCATCGCCGCCGGCTTCGACCGCTGGGAGTCAGGTCGCGAGAACGAGCCGCCGAAGAAGGCACCCCGGCCGGGCGCGACTGGCACCTCGTCCGAGACGCCGCCGTCGGCGGATGTCTTCGGGTCGGACGACGACATCGACGGCGACGACGACTTCGACGTCCCCAGCTTCCTGAAGTAACGCTGCACCACCACGTCTTCACGAGCGGCAGCGAGGGCGACTACACGGACCTGACGCTCTTCGACGCGGGCACGACCTGGTTGCACCAGGTGCACGGCGCCCGCGTCGTGCGGGTCACGCAGCCGGGCGAGCACGCCGGCGTCGATGCCGACGCCGCGGTGACCAACGTGACGGGCGCCAAACTCGCGGTGCGCACCGCGGACTGCGTCCCCCTCGTGCTCGAGGCCGACGGGGCGATCGGCGTCGTCCACGCGGGCTGGCGAGGGCTGGCGGCCGGGATCGTGGAGGCGGCGATCGCCCAGCTCGGCACCGTGCGGCGGGTTCGAGTGGGGCCGCACATCCGTGTCGGGTGCTACGAGTTCGGTACCACTGATCTCGACGAGGTCGCTGCCGCGCTCGGCGAGGGCGTTCGCGGCCGTACCACGTGGGGCACCCCGGCGCTCGACCTCACCGCCGCCGTGCGGACCGCCGTGGGAGTGGCCGCGTCGATCGACGACGGCGGCGCCTGCACGGCCTGTTCCGACCTCTACTTCTCGTGGCGTGCCCGTAGGGACACCGCGCGCTTCGCCACCATCGCATGGATGTCGTAGCCGGGCTCGGGCGCGTCCGCGCCCGGATCGTGGACGCAGGCGGCGATCTCGACCGCGTCGAGATCGTCGCGGTCACCAAGGGCCACGGACCCGAAGCGGTCCGCGCCGCGGCTGCCGTGGGCTTGGCGGACGTGGGGGAGAACTACGCGCAGGAGCTCGTCGCGAAGGCCGAAGCCGTCGACGACCCTCGGTTGCGGTGGCACTTCATCGGCCGGCTGCAACGCAACAAGGTCCGACAGGTGAGCCACCTCGTGCGCTGCTGGCAGTCGGTCGATCGCCTCGCGGTGGGCGAGGAGATCGCGCGGCGGTCGCCCGGCGCCGCGGTGCTCGTGGAGGTCGGCCTCACCGATGACCCGGTTCGGGCCGGCGCCCGCCCGGGCCTCGTACCCGGCCTCGTCGACGCCCTTCGCGACCTTGGGCTCGACGTGCAGGGGCTGATGGCGGTCGGGCCCCAGGGGCCGCCCGCCGAGATCAGGGCCGGCTTCGCCCGCGTGCGTGCGCTCGCCGACCAGCTCGGCCTGCGGACCCGGTCGATCGGGATGTCCGACGACCTCGAGCTGGCGGTGGCGGAAGGCTCGACGATGGTCCGCGTCGGCAGCGCTCTGTTCGGTCCCCGTCCGCCGCGGTGATGTCCGCGTTTCACCCGGGCCGCCGTGGAAAACTAGGTTTCCGCGCAGCGAAAAGGGGCTCGTGAATGGCGACTGTGTGGCGTCGGGCCATGACCTACCTGGGTCTCGGGCCTGATGAGGAGTACGACGACTACGACGAAGTGGAGCCGATCCGCGAGCACGCGCCCGAGCGCCCGCCCCGTCCCGCCGGTCCCGGTCCTCGCCAAGGGCCGCCGATGCGCCAGCGCGAGCCTGAGTACGAGAGTCCGGAGGTGGCCTATGTCGGAAGTGTCCGTCGTCTCCAGGCTCAACCGATCGACCCGACGCCCGGCATCGGCGCCATGATGACGGCGAGCCAGCGCTCACCCGTCGTGCGGGCCATCCCCGCCACCGCCTCGGCCAAGCCCCATGTGGTGTCGCCCGCCTCGTTCAACGAGGCGCAGGAGGTGGCGGACAAATACAAGGGCAACGTGCCGGTCATCATCAATCTCCAGAACGTCGACCGCGACCTGTCGCGCCGGCTGATCGATTTCGCCAGCGGCCTCTGCTATGGGCTCGGGGGCGCGATGGAGAAGGTTGCCCACCAGGTGTACCTGCTGACGCCGAGCAACGTGGAAGTCTCAGCCGAAGAGCGCCGCCGCCTCCAAGAGCGCGGCCTCTACGACTGAACGACCCGTCGCTCACACTCATGTCCCTCATCTGCGTCGCGCTCCAGCTCTACGTCATCGTCGTCTTCGCGAGGGTCATCTTCAGCTGGTTCCCGGTCACCCCGGGGAGCGCGCTGGAAGGCGTCTACGACGTGCTGCAGATGTTGACGGAGCCCGTGCTCGGCCCGCTGCGGAGGGCGCTGCCGCCGGTCCGTCTCGGCGGAATGGGACTCGATCTGTCGCCGCTGATCGCGCTGCTCGGCATCCAGGTGTTGCAACGCATCATCTGCAGTTGAGGTCCCCGAAGTGGTGTGAGGTCGACGACTACCATCGCCGTTCATGGATGTCACGCCTCAGGTGATCAACGAGGTCGAGTTCCACCAGAAGATGCGGGGCTACGACCCCGACGAAGTCGACGACTTCCTCGAGCGGGTCGCGGTCGCGGTCGAGCAGCTGCAGGCGCGCATCCGCGAGGCGGAGCAGCGCGCCGTCGCGGCCGAGCGCCGCGTCGCGCCGGGTCCGCCCTCGCGGAAGGCCGAGGCCCCGGTCGGCGCGCCCGTCGCGGCGAAGGTCGACGAGGCCGAAGAGGCCGAGACGATCCGCCGCACGCTCGTCCTGGCGCAACGCACGGCCGACGCGGCGATCAAGGAAGCGGAGGACGAAGCGCGACGGGTGCTGCAGACCACGCAGGAACAGGTACAGCGGCTGCAAACCGAGGCGGAGGAGCGGGCGCGCAAGGTCGTGCTCGATGCGGAGACGGATGCCCGCAAGTCGGCGGACGACACGCGGCAACGACTCGTCAAGGAGATCATCGCGTTGGAGGAGACGCGCGACGCGTTGCGCGCCGACCAGGGGATCCTCGAGCGGCATCTCGACGAGCAGCGGTTGCGTCTGCGCAGCTCGATCGGCGAGTTGCAGCGGCTGCTCGACGATCCCGGCCGCCTCCGCGTCGCCAATCCGCCCGAGCTCAGCAGCGCCGCACTTCCGCCGATCGACGATCTCGACGCGCTCACCGCGCCACCCGAGACCGACGACGCGCACGACGCGCTCGAGGCGGACGACGGCTTGGACGAGATCGACGACGAAGCAGGGGTCATCGACCTCGACGCGCCGTCCACGTCGGTCCGCGACGACGTCGTCGACCCGCGCCCAGTCACCGGTGGCGTCACGTTCACACCGCCGCAGGCCGCAGGCGGCGTCAGCGAGCCGACTGCACGCGAGCCGGGGCGGGTCGCGCTCGCGACCGACGACGCCGCCGCGTGGGAGCGCTTCGCACAGGGCGATCTCGATGGGCCGCCGACGATGCCGGTGACCACAGTCGACCGGGGTGAGGACGCGTATCTGACCGAGCTGCGCAAGGCGATGCTCGAGGACACGAGCGCCGGCACACTCGACCCCGGCGAGCACCGCGCGCGCACGCGCTTTGGTCGCCGTCGCTGAGACCGAACAGACTGCTGGGGTCGACTGCACCGGGTTGATTTCTCGGCGCGCATCGGCTGCCTAGGATGCCCGTCTACAGGTCTGACTCCGCTGTGAGGATGGTGATCTTTTGCTGGTGCTGTTGAGCTTTGGACTCGTGCTGGTGGCGACCGTGCTGCTGGTGCTCGGGTTGCTGGTCGGCGACGGGCTCACGCTCATCTACATCTCCATCGCACTCAGCGCGGCCGCGGCCGTGATCCTGTTCGTGGCCGTTCGCGTGTCGAAGCCCAAGACTGCGCCCGCCGGCGCTCCCAGTGCGCTCGTTCCCGAACCGGAGCCCGTGCCGCAATACGCCACCGTCGGCGCGCCGCCCGACCCGACCGCCACGCTGCCCGTCACGCCGCCCACCGCACCGCCGGTCGCGTCGGCACCGGAGCCCGCGCCGGAAGGCGACGAGTGGCTCGCCGCGGACCAGGAGTGGGAGGAGCCCACGGCCAACTGGGAGGACGAAGAGGGCGAGGAGCTCGAGTTCCCGATCGCGGACTACGACGAGCTCACGGTCGACGAGATCCTGCCGTTGCTGCCGCAGCTGTACCACGACGAGCTCGACGTCGTCGAGCAGCGCGAGCGTGCAGGACAGAACCGCGCCGCCGTCGTCGACGAGTTGCGGCGCTTGCGCGACTCGGGTGAGGCCGCAGCCGCCGAAGCCGAGACCGACGTGCTCGACGCCGAGGCATTCGTTCCGGAGACGGCACACGCGTCCGGCGCAGCTGCGATGGACGACGAGCTGTTCCCGATCGAGGACTACGACGACCTCGAAGCCAATGAGATCGCCGGCGTGCTCGACGAGCTCGACGACGACGAGCTCGTGACCGTGCGAGCCCGTGAGGTCGAGACGAAGGGCAGGCCCCAGCTCCTCGAGGAGATCGATCGCCGACTGCAGCCGGCCCCGAAGCGCGCGCCGGTGCGCCGCGCCGCACCGGCGAAGAAGACGGCGCCCGCGAAGAAGACGGCGCCGGGCAAGAAGACCGCGCCGGCCAAGAAGGCCGCAGCCCCGGCCAAGAAAGCGCCGCCGGCCAAGAAGACGGCGCCGGCCAAGAAGGCGCCGGCGAAGAAGGCCGCAGTGCCGGCCGCGAAGAAGGTGGCCGCCCCGGCGAGGAAGGCCCCCGCGAGGAAGGCCCCCGCGAAGAAGGCCGCAGTGCCGGCCGCGAAGAAGGTGGCCGCCCCGGCGAAGAAGGCGGCGCCGAAGAAGCGGTAGCTACGCGGGTCGCGCCGACAGCCCGGCGTACACCGCGCGGCCGTCGGCGAGCTCGAGCCGGTGCCCATCGGCGACACGCGTGTCGGCGATCACGACGTCGACGGCCAGCGTCTCGTCGCCGATGTACTGCTTGTGCCGCTCGATCGCGGCACGCACGTCGGCGTGGTGTTCGGGGTCGAGCACGAGATGGATGCGATCGCTGACGTGGAGGCCTTCCTTGCGCCGCGCCTCGTTGACGCCGCGCACGATGGCGCGCGCGGTGCCCTCGGCCGCCAGCTCGGGCGTGATGGTGAGGTCGAGCGCGACCACGCCCGTGTTCCCCGGCAGCGCCGCGGACGATGTCTCGTCGCGCGGCACGAGCCGAAGCTTGTACTCGTCAGCCTCGAGCGTGCGGCCCGCGACGACGACGTCGTCGCCGGAGCGGGTCCAGTCTCCGGCCTTGACCGCGCCGATGATGCCTTGCACGTCCCTGCCGACACGAGGCCCGAGCACCGCGGGCACGATCTGCAACACGAACTCGCCCGCGCCGGCGACGTCGGTGGTCAGCTCGACGTGCTTCACGTTGGCTTCGTCCTGGATGAGCTCCGCGTAGGCGGCGAGCGAGCCGGCCGACGGGGAGGCCACAGTGAGGCGAGCGAGGGGCTGGCGCGTGGCGAGGCCTCGAGCCTTGCGGATCGACGATGCGGCCGAGCACACCTCGCGCGTGGCGTCCATCGCTGCGACGAGCTCGACATCGGCGTCGACCGGGAGCTCGTCGGACGACGGCCACGACTCCAGGTGCACCGACTCGGCACCAGTCAGTTCGCGATAGACGGCTTCGGTCGTGAACGGCAGGAGCGGAGCCGCGACGCGACACAGGATGGCGAGCACAGTGTGCAGCGTGTTCACCGCGTCGGTGTCGCCGGACCAGAAGCGATCGCGGCTGCGGCGGATGTACCAGTTGTTGAGCGAGTCGAGGAACCCGAGCACCGCGCCGCACGCGCCGGACAGGTCGTTGGTGCCGAGGCGCGTTGTGACGTCGTCAGCGAGCTGGCGCACCTTCGCCAGGGCGTAGCGATCGAGCACGTGGTCGGCCTGCGTGATGAGACGGCCGTGTCCGCCTCCGGCGTTCGCGTAGAGCGACAGGAAGTACCACGCGTTCCAGATCGGCATCAGCACCTGCCGCACGGCCTCTTCCATCGGCCGGCGGTCGACCTGCATGTCGCCGCCCCGCAGCACCGATGATGACAGCAGCGCCCAGCGCATGGCGTCGGAGCCGACCGTGTCGAACACGTCCACGGGGTCGGGGTAGTTGCCGAGTCGCTTCGAGAGCTTCTGCCCGTCGTCGCCGACCAGGATGCCGTGCACCAGGCACGTCTCGAAGGCCGGCGTGTCGAACAGAGCCGTCGCGAGCACGTGCAAGGTGTAGAACCAGCCGCGGGTCTGGCCGATGTACTCGACGATGAAGTCGCCGGGGAAGTGCGACTCGAACCAGTCCGTGTTCTCGAATGGATAGTGCACCTGCGCGAACGGCATCGACCCCGACTCGAACCAGCAGTCGAGCACGTCGGGGATACGTCGCATCATCGATCGGCCGGTGGGGTCGTCGGGGTTCGGTCGTACCAGCTCGTCGATCGCGGGCCGGTGGAGGTCGTCGGGGCGCGCGCCGAAGTCGCGCTCGAGCTCGTCGAGACTGCCGTACACGTCGATCCGTGGGAACTCGGGATCGTCGCTCTTCCATATCGGCAGCGGTGAACCCCAGAAGCGGTTGCGGCTGATCGACCAGTCGCGCGCGCCCTCGAGCCACTTGCCGAACGAGCCGTCGCGGACGTGCTCCGGCACCCACGTGATGCGTTGGTTGAGCTCGAGCATCCGGTCCTTGATCGCGGTGACCTTCACGAACCAGCTGGAGACGGCCTTGTAGATGAGCGGCGTGTCCGTCCGCCAGCAGTGCGGGTAGCTGTGCACGTAGCTGTCGTGGCGCACGACCACGCCGCGTTCCTTCAGGTCGCGCAGGATGTCGCCGTTCGCACGAAACACCTGCACACCCGCGTAGTCCGGCACCTCGTTCGTGAACTCGCCCTTCTCGTCGACGGGCACGACGACGGGGATCCCCGCGGCCTCACACACCCGCTGGTCGTCCTCGCCGAACCCCGGCGCCATGTGCACGATGCCCGTGCCGTCCTCCGTCGTCACGAAGTCGCCCGCGAGGACCACGAACGCGTTCGGCGTGTCTGCGAAGTATGGGAAGAGCGGCGTGTACCGCAGGCCGACGAGGTCGCGGCCCTTCACGGTTCCGGTGCGTGTCGCGTTGGCAAGCT
>DASZHU010000105.1:0-10234 GCA_035937605.1 Acidimicrobiales bacterium
CGAGCTCACGTCGGGTCGGGCGCGCACGCTGGAGGCGTTGCTTCCCGCGCTCGTGCTGCACCAGCCCGGCGCGCTCGCGCAGGTCACCGACGGGGATGCGTTCGGCGCGCCCTTCGGGCCGCGCGGCGTGCACCGCAGCGAGGCCGGCTACGTCGCCCGCGGCTACTGGCGGGGGCCGGTCTGGCCCCAGCTCGCCTACCTGCTGTGGCGCGCCGGGGCCGACGTGGCGTCCGCGAGCGTGCGCGGCGCGTCGGCGTCCGGGCTCGCCGAGTACTGGGACGCCGACGACGGCACCGGGCTCGGTGCGATCCCGCAATCGTGGACCGGGCTCGTGCTGCTCATGGACGGCTGACGTCGCGATCGCCGCTGCCGTCGCGCCAGATGCGCGATGACATCGACCGTGGCCACCGCGATCACGAGATCCCCGAACGACACGACCTGCCCGCTCACCGGGATGACGTCGCCGAGGAACGTGAGCCGGTCGCTGCTCCTCTCGAGATGCCTCGGACCGCGGAGCGCGATGTGGCCGGCCTCACCAGCCGGCACCACATCGGCCGCCACCAGCGCGCGGGCGGACACCGGCATGCCGGCGTTCACGCCCATCACGAGAACGTTCGCGGCGAGGCCGATTGTCATCACGCCCATCCCGGTGAGGTGCAGGTTGGCGACGGCGAACGCGATGAGCGCGACGAGCGCGCTCGTTCCGAGAGCCGCGGCCGCACCGTCGTCAAGCCGCGTGGCGACGAGCTCACCGGCGATACCGAGCACGAGGAGTGCGAAGAGGCGGATCTGCGGCCGGGCGAACCGCGTGGGTCGGGGACGCACGGAGAGCCCGATGCCGAGCCCGAGGACGACGGCCCCGGCGGTGAGCAGCACCGATCGACCGTAACCGAGCCCGCACTACGGTCCGGACATGCCATACGAGGCCTTGCTCTACGACGTGTCCAACGGCGTCGCAACCATCACGATCAATCGGCCGGAGCGCCGCAACGCGTTGTCGTGGACCGTGATGTCGGAGCTGCGTGTGGCGTTCGAAGGGGCGAAGGCCGACGCGACCGTGCGAGTCGTGACGCTCACTGGTGCGGGGGACAAGGCGTTCTGTGCGGGCGCGGATCTCACGGGCATGCGCGCCGACGCCGGGTGGGCCGAGGTGCACGACGGGCGCGGCGAGCTCGCGCGTCTGTTCCGCGCGATGTGGGAGCTCGGCAAGCCGATCGTGGCTCGCGTCCGCGGGTACGCGCTCGCCGGCGGGTTCGGCTTGTGCCTCGCCTGTGACTTCGTCGTCGCGGCCGACGACGCGCAGTTCGGCACGCCGGAGATCGACGTCGGTCTGTGGCCGTACATGATCACGGTGCCGCTCGTGCGCTCGATGCCGCCGAAGATCGCGCTCGAGCTGATGATGACTGGGCGCCGGGTCGCGGCGGACGAGGCCGCGCGCATCGGGTTCGTGAACCGAGTGGTACCGGTCGGCGAGCTCGACGCGGCGGTGGGTGAGCTCACGGCGACGCTCGCGTCGAAGTCGCCCGCGATCATGAAGCTCGGCCGTGATTCGTTCTACGCGGTGTGGGACCAGTCCGCCGCTGACGCCCTCGAGCTGCTGCACTCGATGCTGACCATCACCTCCGCCACGGACGACGCGGCCGAGGGCATCGCCGCCTTCGCGGAGAAACGCAAGCCCAACTGGACCGGCCGCTGAACCTCCCTTTGATCAGAGGCCGAACTTCTGGCGGAGTTGGCCGGCGATGTCGTTCGGGAGGCACTTGTCGAACGCGGCGCCGAACGAGGTGCGCACGTCGGTCGGCAGCGTCTTCGGATCCGGAGCGGTCGACGCGATGCTCGTGAGCGTGTCGACTCGAATCCGGTTCGTGATCTCGGTGACGAGGCAGTCGGCTTGCGCGGTGGACACGCGTCCGGCCGCACCCTGCTGGATCCCGTCCGCCAGCGTGCGGGCCATCGAGCGCGCCAGCGCCTGTTCCGAGCCCGACGACACCGGCCCGCTCGCACCGCTACCTGACCGTCCGGCGGGTGCCTTGCTGTCGCTGCAGGCGCCGAGCGCGAGCGACGCGACGACCCCGAGCGCGACGACGACGACCCCCCGTTTCATGCGGCGCGTGAGTGTACGTTGCGCCGATGGCCGACAACCTGCACGACTGGGATCCTCTCGTCGACGACGTACGGCGACGCAAGGACACGGCGCTCGAGATGGGCGGCCCCGATCGCGTCGCGCGTCAGCGCGAGCTCGGCAAGCTTCCGGTGCGCGAGCGACTCGGCATCCTGCTCGACAAGGGTTCGTTCACGGAATACGGCCAGCTCGCCGATCACATGGATCCCTCGCTCGCGAGCCGTGGGTCGCTCGCCGCGGACGGCGTCGTCACGGGAATCGGCCGCATCGATGGTCGCCGCGTCGCGATCATCGCGTACGACTTCACGGTCATGGCCGGTTCGATGGGTCAGGTCGGCGAGGAAAAGACGGCGCGCATGCGCGAGATCGTCCTGCGCCAGCGGATCCCGCTTGTGTACCTCCTCGACTCCGGCGGTGCGCGCATCCAGTCCACCTCCGGCTCCACGTTCGCCGGCGCCGGCGCGCTGTTCCGCGAGCAGGTCGTGCTGTCGGGCGTCGTGCCGCAGGTGGGCGCGCTGCTCGGGCACTGTGCGGCGGGCACTGCGTACATCCCGGCGCTCACCGACTTCGTCCCGATGGTGAAGGGCACGTCGTCGATGGCCCTCGGCGGCCGCCACCTCGTGAAGGCGGCGACCGGAGAGGACGTCACCGAGGAGGAGATGGGCGGCTCCGAGGTGCACAACAAGATCAGCGGATGTGCGGACCAGGAGGTGGAGTCCGACGCCGAGTGCCTCGAGATGGTGCGGCGCTACTTGTCGTTCTTCCCGACGAACAACACCCAGCCGGCACCCGTCATCGAGTGTGACGATCCCGTCGACCGGCGCACCGAAGAGCTGTACGACATCGTACCGACTGCACCGCGACGCGCGTACGACGCGAAGAAGGTGATCGCCGCGGTCGTCGACCAGGCGGACGGCGAGCCGAACCTGCTCGAGATCAAGCCACAGTTCGCGCGAAACATCGTCACCGCGTTGGCTCGAATCGGCGGACGGTCCGTCGGCATCCTCGCCAACCAGCCAATGGTGCTCGGCGGCGCGCTCGACGTGAACGCGGCCGACAAGGCGGCTCGCTTCGTGTGGCTGTGCGACGCGTTCGGGATCCCATTGGTGTTCCTGCACGATGTGCCCGGCTTCATCGTCGGCTCCGCGGTCGAGAAGCAGGGCATCATCCGTCACGGCGCCAAGATGCTGTTCGCGGTGTCGGAGGCGACCGTGCCGAAGGTGTCGGTCGTGCTGCGCAAGAGCTACGGCGCCGGCTACTTCGTGATGAACGGTCTCGCGTACGAGGCGGACTACCTCGCCATCTGGCCGACCGCGGAGATCGCGGTGATGGGACCGGACGGCATGGTGAACATCACGATGCGCAAGCAGCTGGAGCAGATCCCGGAGGGCAAGGAGCGGGACGAGGCGCGCATCGCGATGGCCGAGGAGTTCCGCAAGAACATCGATCCGTACATCGCGGCCGGTCACGCGCAGGTCGACGACGTGATCGACCCCGCCGACACCCGCCTCGCGATCTGGCGGGGCCTCGAGGCGGCGGCGACCAAGACCGTGACGCGCCCTTGGCGCAAGCACGGCGTCCTCCCCGTCTGACCGACTGTCGTGCATCGGCTCCCCCCAGCGGCCGTGTCGATGCACGATGGTCGTCAGGGGCGGGGCTTCACGCCGATGAGGAGCCACTCCGTCATGCGGCGCGGACCTTCGGAGAGCAGAGGGAACAGCACCGCGCGCTTCGGATGGCGCACGTGGCGCCGATTCCTCTCCACGGCTTCGACGGTGTCGTTCACGATCGTGGCGAGCGGCGTGTCGGTCACGAGGTGGAGCCGGTAGCCGCGCTTGAACGACTCGGCCGTCGGCTTGTAGGAGTCGACGCTTGCGAGCATGTCGGTCGGCACACCCGCCATCTCCACGAGCGTGGTGCCGATGGGCAACTTCTTCAGGTCGGCGCGCAGCCCCGCGGTGAACTGACTCAGCCCGGCCTTCGTCGCGGAGTACGCCGCGAGCCCCGGATACACCCCACACGCGGCGAGGGAGGACACGTTCACGATGTGGCCGCGGCCACGGCGAAGCATGCGCGGAATGACCTGGCGACAGAGCTCCATCGGTGTGGTCAGGTTCACTCGAACGATTCGGTCGACTTCGTCGGGGGTGTGGTCCCAGAACGCATCCTCGAGGTCGACCCCCGCGTTGTTCACGAGCACGTCGACCGGGCCCGCTTCGTCCTCCACGTGGTTGATCAGCGTGGCGACCTGCGTTGGGTCAGCGAGGTCGGCAGGATGCGCGGTACCCCCAAGGTCCGCGGCCAGCTTCTCGATGGCGTCCGCGCTGCGGGCGACCAGCGCCACGCTCGCACCCGCGATGCTGAAGCGGCGGGCGAGGCCTTCGCCGATCCCGCGCGACCCGCCCGTGATGAGCACGCGCTTGCCTCGAAGCTCCATCACGTCCCCCTTCGTCGGCGCGGAAGGCTAGTGAGTAGGTTGCAACAATGTCCGAGGTCAGAGCGGAGATCACCGCCAATGTGTGGCAGGTGCGGGTCGAAGTGGGCCAGACGGTCGAGGTCGGCGACGAGCTCGTGATCCTCGAGTCGATGAAGATGGAGATACCGGTGGTCGCGCCGCTGGCGGGCACGGTGTCGCAGCTCGCCGTGGCCCCCGAGGATCAGGTGAAGGAGGGTGACCTGATCGCGGTGATCGAGTGATCCACTACGAGCAGCGCGGGACGATCGCGCTCGTCACGATCGATCGTCCTGAACGGCGCAACGCCGTGGATCACGAGGCGCTGACCGGCCTCGACGATGCGATCCGCGCGGCCACTGCGGCGACGACCCGCGTCCTCGTGCTCACCGGCGCCGGTGGACACTTCTGCGCCGGAGCCGATCTCACCGGCGTCGAGGACGCGACGTTCGCCGCCGCGCTGCGTGTCGTGCTCACGAGTTTGCGCGACGCGCCCTTCCCGACGCTCGCCGCGGTCGACGGTGCGGCCCTCGGTGCGGGCACGCAACTCGCCGTCGCCTGTGATCTCCGAGTGGCAACCGGCAACGCGCGGTTCGGGATACCTGCGGCCAAGCTCGGCCTGATGGTCGATCACTGGACGGTGCAACGCGTCGCCCTGTTCGTCGGGCACGGCCCTGCACGGGCCATGCTGCTCGCGGCCGAGGTGCTCACCGGCGACGAGGCGGTGCGACTCGGCTTTGCACAGCGCGCCGGCGATCTCGACGACGCGCTGTCATGGGCCGGCGACATCGCAGAGCTCGCGCCGCTCACCGTCCGGGGACACAAGCTCGCACTCAACCGGATCGAGCCCGATCTCGGCGACGACCCGGAGGTCGGCGCCGCCTTCCGACGGGCGTGGGCAAGCGCGGACCTACGCGAGGGCCTCGCCGCGTTCCGCGAGCGCCGTTCACCGAGCTTCCGGGGCGAGTGACGACATCGCGGACAGCACTGATCCGCTCAGTTGTGTGAAGTCGGCATCGTGCACCGCACAGATCACCGTGCGATCGCCGTGATCCCACGACGACCGGTCGGGAGCGATGACACCGAAGTCCAGGGTCGACCGGCGGTAGTTGCCGAGCTTCGCCGTGAACGCGGCGAGGCACTGGTCGTCGCCGAACGACCGCATCGCCGCGTCGCCGGGATACGACCGGGCGCCGCCTTGCGGTGGGGCGACCAGCGCGTAGACCTCGTGCTCGTGCGGATTCGCGCAGGCCACTACATGGATCGCGCCGCGGTCGATGGCATCGCCGGGAGCGAACGTGTCGGTGTCGAAGCAGTCGCCGATTGCGAGCGACGCGGGCGCGGCGGCTGGGCGCGGCGCGGCGAAGGACGAGGCTGCGAACGGATCGAACCCTGTTGAGCGCGCGCTCCGGGGGCGTCCGGACTCGGTGCACGCGGCGGTCACGAGCACGGCGATGGTGATCGTCGCGAGCGCCACGCCGCGGTCGCGCCGTCGCCTCACGACAGCTGCCCCTCCCGGGTCACAACGAACGTCACGATGCTCACCACCAGACCGCCGATACCTCCCGCGACGAGCGCCGATCGGGGACCCCACGCGTCGACCAACGCGCCGCCCGCGAGATAGGAGACCGCGGCGGCCGCGCCCACGGCGCCGTAGAGGTTCGCGAACACGCGCCCTCGCAGCTCTGGTGGCGCGCACCGTTGCACGAGTGTCGTGGTACCGACGTCGATGAAGCTGGCGCCCACGCCGCGCCCGGCTTGCGCCACGAAGGCCACCGCGAGAACGGGCGCCAGGCCGGTGCCGATCGTCGCGACGCTGCCCGCGGCGAAGCCGGCGATCGCAACTGTCGTGGCGCCGCCCGGTCGCCTCCGCGTGAGCACCGCGAACCCCAACAGCAAACCGATCCCGACGCTGGCGTACAGCAAGCTGACCCCGGAGTCGCTGCTGTGGAACGTCGACCGGCCGAGGAACGCGAGCGCGACGTCGTCGACCGCGGTGAATACGGCAAGGCCGAAGAAGCCGAGCGCGATGGCGCGGACGGTGCGGTGCTTCCACATCCACGCGATGCCGGCCCGGGCCTCCGTGAGCATGCTGCTCTCCCTTCCGGCGCCCCTCGTCACCCTTGGCAGCGCGGCGAGCAGAATGGGCGACACGAGGAAGGTCAGCACATCGACCGCGAGCACGCCGCGCGGGCTGGTGAAGCGCAACAGCAGTGCGGCCAACAGCGGGCCCGCGGCTTCGAGCCCATGGGTGCCGGCGCCGATCAGTGAGTTGGCCGCTTCGAGGTCGGCGTCGTCGACGAGATCGACGACCGCACTGCGCGATGCCGCCTGGAACGCGGACGCGAGCACCGACTGCGTGGCCACGAGGGCGAACAAGGGAGCGTTCGCCGGTTGCACCGCCACGATCGTGCCGACGACGATGGCCTGACCGAGTTCGCACGCGACCATCGTGCGTCGATGCTCGATGCGATCGACCACCGCACCGACGAGCGGGCTGAACAACGAGGGCGTGAAGTCGGTGGCGAGCAGTAGCACGCCCACCGCGGCGCCCGTACCTGTGGTGTCGGCGACGTACAGGATCAGGGCGACGAGGCCCATCGAGTCTCCCGTAAACGAGATCGTGCGCGCGACGAAGAGCCGCCGAAACCCAGGAGCGCGCGTCAGTAGTTCGATGGCAGTAGACGAGAGAAGTTCTCGAAGAAGTAGAAGAGCGCGATCAGGAAGAACGGAAGGCCCACGGCGTAAGCCGGCCACTTGCGCCACCGGTTGCCGAGCTGCCATGCGGTCACCCAGATCGCGGCGCACAGCAGGCCGAACAGGATCGCGGGAAGCTTCGGCGCCTTCTTCCCGCTGAGGCTCTCGTCGTTGAGCTTCGGGGCCGGCACGTCGGCGGGCCGCGGGGGAGCCGGCTTCGGATCGCCTTGCAGCTCCGCGAACACGATGATCCGCTGACTCGCGCTGTACTTCGGATGGCACGCGGTCAGCGTCAGCGTGTTCTTGCCCGGGATCTCGTTCAACACCTCGGTCTGGTTGGGGTTCACGATGATGTGGCCGCTGCCGTCCTGCTGCGGCATGACCTTGTACGTGAAGGTGCCCTGGAGGGTCGTGACGGTGATGGGATCGCCCGGCGCGAGCTCGTCGACGCTGCCGAACGGTGCCCCGTAGGTGGTGCGGTGGCCGGCAATCGCAGCGTTGCCCTTCTGACCCGGCGCCGGCGTCGACGGGTAGTGTCCGGGCCCGCTCTTGAGGTCGTCGTCGCCGACGCCCTCGACGACGATCGCGTCCAAGCTGATCCTCGGGATCTGAATCCGCCCCAGCGCCTCGCCCTCGGCCAACGGCGCCGTCGGCGGCACCGTCACGGGCGGCACCGTGTCGGTCGTGCGGGGCGCGGTGGTCGCCGTCGTCGACGCGCCCACCACGTCGCTGCTCGTGCCGCCGACGAGCCCCTGTTTCGCCTTGAACTCGCGCTCGAGCCGATTCTGTGCCTGTGCCTCGCGGATGCCCGTGCCCCACAGCTGGTAGGCGACGAAGAGCAGGATCAGCACGCCGACCGTGATGCACGTGCGACCGATCGCGTTCAACGCTTTGGCCAGCCGCACGGCCGCAAATCGTACGGTCCACCCGCCTTGGTCACGTCTCAGGGGCGCCAGTAGCCTCGCGGGGTCGTCATGGAGCCCGTTGTCCACTTTCGTGCCGCGGTCTCGCTGCTCGGCCGATTCCCCGCCCTCGCCGGCGTTGATCTCGACGTGCAGCAGGGCTCGATCGCCCTCGTTCACGGTCCCAACGGCGCGGGCAAGACGACCTTGCTGCGCACCTGCGCCGGGCTTGTGCCGGTCGTCGCGGGTTCGGCCTCGGTCCTCGGCCACGACCTTCGCGATCCACGCGAACGGCGGGCGGTGCGCCGCCGGGTCGGGCTGCTCTCCCACACCACGGGCCTGTACGACGACCTCACCGTGACCGACAACGTTCGGTTCTGGGCCAAGGCCTGTGGCGCGACAGCGGCGGAAGCGGACGCGGCGATGCAGGCCCTCGGTGTCGACGGGCGCCTCTCCGGCGTCGTCGTGGCCAAGCTCTCTGCCGGGCAGCGCCGTCGCACGTCGATCGCGGCGATGATCGCCCGCCGGCCGGAGCTGTGGCTGCTCGACGAGCCTCACGCGGGTCTCGATCACGACGCGCGTGATGTCGTCGACGCCCTGATCCGTCGTGCGGCCGCTGCCGGCGCGACGGTGTTGATCGCGTCGCACGAGCTCGAACGCGCGAGTGCGCTCGCCACACAGGTCGTGGCTCTCGCCGGCGGCACGGTGCTCGACCGCAAGCGCCAAGGGGCGACCGTCGGTGTTCCATGACGCCGCGGTCATCGCAGGCAAGGACCTCCGGCTCGAGTGGCGCAGTCGCGTCACGACGAACCAGGTCGCGCCATTCGCGTTGTTGGTTCTCATCCTCTTCGCGTTCGCGCTCGACCCGGATCGCGGGATCCTGAGCCGCGCCACCGCGGGTCTGTTCTGGGTGGCCGTGCTGTTCAGTGGGCTGCTGGCGCTCCAGCGCGCGTTCGCGGTCGAGGCGGTCGATGGCAACCGCGATGGGCTGCGCCTCTCCGGCCTCGATCCCGCCGGGATCTTCCTCGGCAAGGCCGTCGCCGTCGCGCTCGAGCTGCTGGCCCTGGAGGTCGTGCTCGGTGCCGGCGTCGCCGTCATGTACGGCACGACCTTGCGGGGCTGGTTCCTGCTGATCGTGACGTGCCTGGTCGCGACCACCGGCGTCGCGGCCGCCGGTAGCCTCTACGGCGTGCTTGCGGCCGGGCTGCGGGTGCGCGAGACGCTGCTCCCGCTCCTGCTCCTGCCGATCCTCGCACCGGTTTTGCTCGGGGCCACCCGATCGTTCGAAGCCGCGCTGGCCGGGGCTCCCTCGGACGGATGGCCGTGGGTCGAGCTGCTGGCGGCCTTCGCTGCCATCTACGTGGTCTTTGGCGTGATCGCCTTCGGTTCGTTGTTGGAGGAAACCTGATGATCCCCGAGCACACCGGATCGCGCAGCACGCGCATCCTCGGCGCGCTCACGCTCGCGGGCTTCGCGGCGATGCTCGTGCTCGCGCTCGTGGTGTCGCCGCCGGATCAGGTGCAGGGCGATGCGGCGCGGTTGATCTACCTCCATGTACCGGTTGCGATCGCGATGAACATCGGCTTCGGGCTCACCGCGGTCGGGAGCGCGATGTGGCTGTGGAAGAAGTCGCGTTGGTGGGACACGCTCGCCGTCTCGGCCGCCGAGGTCGGTGTCGTGTTCACCGGGCTCACGCTGGTGACGGGCATGATCTGGGGCCGTCCGACCTGGGGCGTGTACTGGACATGGGACGCGCGGCTCACGACGTTCTCGCTGCTGTTCCTGATGTACCTGGGGTATCTCGTGGTGCGTCGCCTGCCCGCGGATCCCGATACCCGCAACCGGCGCTCGGCCTACGTTGCGCTGCTCGCGTTCATCGACGTACCGATCGTCTACTTCTCGGTCACATGGTGGCGGAGCCTGCACCAGGCCGCGACCCTCAGCCTCAACACGACGATCTCCGGCACGATGCTCTTCACGCTGTTCGTCAGCATCGTGGTCTTCGTGATGGCGTTCGCGTGGTTGCTCGTGCACCGGTTCCGCGTCGCGTGGTTGGAGGAC
>DASZHU010000106.1:0-14888 GCA_035937605.1 Acidimicrobiales bacterium
CAGCTCGGCTTGACGGGCCCCGAGCCGCTCGTAGTCGGCATCGGGATCGGCCCACATGGCCATGAGCTCGTCGTACTCGGTGAGCAGTGCCGCCACCAGGCCGACTCCGTCCATCACGTTGCCGGCGCCGTCCTTGCTGTCGTCGAGCCGCGGCTCCTGTTCGAGCATCCCGACCGTGAATCCCGGCGTGAGTCGCGCCTCGCCGGTGAAGCCGTCGTCGATGCCGGCCATGATCCTCAGAAGTGACGATTTCCCGGACCCGTTGGGGCCGATCACGCCGATCTTCGCTCCGGGGTAGAACGCGAGTGTGATGTCCTTCAGCACTTCCTTGTCGGGAAGGTGGAACCGGCTGACCTTGTGCATGGTGAAGATGAACTGCGCATTGGCCACGCACGGCACGCTACTGGTGCACACTTGAGCCGATGGCCAGGGGCCCGTCGGCGTACTTCTTGTTCTGGGAGCATTTCGATGACCGGACGAGGACGTGGCGCAACGGTGGACCGCGCCACGAGCTGATCGAGGAGATGACCCGCGCCCAGCGGCACCGCGTCGAGCACGAGCTGCTCCACCGTCTCCTTCGAGCGCCGACGACCGACGGCTGGGTGCTCGATGCGCTCGGCATGTTGCGATCCGAGGAGGCCGTTCCGATGTTGCGCGAGCTCGTGCGCGGACCGGTGGCCGAGGATGCCGCGATCGCCCTGTGGCGCATCTCTCACTGGCGGGGCGCGGTGCGCATCCTCAAGCGGGTCATGGCGGCGCAACGAGATCGCGACGACCGCCGAGTGCCGTCCTTGGTGCGCCGCATCGACGCAGCGCGCTACCTCGCCGAGATCGGCTCCCCGAGTGCGACCGCGGCGCTGGTCGAGGTCGCCGCCGACCAGACGGCGCCGCTCCGCTTGCAGAAGACCGTCGAGCGCCTGCTTGCCTGACGGCGGCCGTCAGTCGACCACCACGGTCGTCGACACGACCTCGCGCTGCCGATGCTCAGCCACGTCGCCGACGAGGTCGACCGTGGCACGGAGGCGAATGTCAGACCACGACGGGCCCATCGCGAACGTGAACGCGCCGGGCTCGCAGACGAATCGCATCCCCGGGTCGTAGAAGGCGAGCCGCGTCGGATCGACGGTGAAGCGCACCGACTTCGACTCGCCAGGCGCGAGCGGCACCCTCGCAAATCCGACGAGCGCGCGGAACGGACGAACGGCCGACGCGACCTCGTCCGTGACGTACAGCTGCACCACCTCGTCGCCGGCCCGAGCCCCGGCGTTGGTGATCCGTGCCTCCACGACGGTCGGCGTAGTGGTCGATCCGCGGATCACGTCCACGTCCGAGTACGAAAACGTCGTATACGACAGCCCGTGCCCGAATGCGAACAACGCGTTCGCGGGCCCGTCGGTGTACTCGTGCCAGAACTGCGAGCGTCCGCCTCCCGCAAGATGGGTTGCATGCACCGGAACCTGACCGACGTGGCGGGGGAGTGACACCGGAAGGCGACCGCTCGGGTTCACCACGCCGAGGAGCACATCGGCGATCGCGGTGCCGCCCTCCTCACCCGGGACCCACGCGAACAGGAGCGCGGCGGCGTGCTCGGCGATCCACGGCAGCGCGAACACACGACCGCCGATCACCGTGACGACACTGGGCACGCCGGTTCCGACGACCCGCTCGACGAGCTCCTGTTGTACGCCGGTGAGGCCGAGCTCGCTCGCGTCGCGTGCTTCGCCGACCGTCGAGTGCGGCATGAGGCCCGACTCGCCACCGACGAAGAGCAGCGCGACGTCGGCGCGCTCGGCCGCGAGGACGGCGGCATCGATGCGCGATCGATCCTCGCCGGTCACCTCGCACCCGGGCTCGTGGTCGACCTCGGCCCAGTCACCAATCGCGGTGGTGAGCGCGGCGAGCGGCGTGACGTGCGGTGTGTAGTGGGGCCCTGGGGCGAACGCGCCGCCGGCTTGCGGGAGCGCGGCCGGGCTCGCCGTTTGGCTCTCGTACACGATCTCGGCGTGCGCGGGGTAGTGGTAGTCGCCTTGCAGACCTCGCACCGAGTCGGCGAGCGGCCCGATCACGGCGACGCGTTCGATGCGCTCGAGATCGAGCGGAAGCAACGCGTTGTCGTTGCGGAGGAGGACGACCGACCTCGCCGCAGCCCGGCGCGCGAGATCGCGCTGGGAGAACGTGTCGAACTTTGCGCCGGCTCCGTCGGCGTCGACGAAGGGGTTGTCGAACAGCCCGAGGCGGAACTTCGACTCGAGGACGCGCCGAACGCTCCGGTCGACGAGCGCCACGTCGAGCGCACCAGACTCGACGAGACGTGTGAGCTCGCGGTAGCAGTCGAAGGCCGGCAACTCGAGGTCGAGCCCCGCGGCCAGGGCTTGCGCCGCGGCGTCGGCTCGATCCGCGGCGGTGCGGTGATGCGTGATCAGCAACGCAACCGCGAAGTAGTCCGCGACGACGAGGCCCTCGAAGCCGAGCTCGTCGCGCAGGAGCTCGGTGAGGATCTCGGGCGCGCCGGCGCAGGGGAGGCCGTCGACGCAGCTGTACGAGTTCATGATCGACGCCAGCCCGGCGTCGCGTATCGCCGCGGCGAACGGCTCGGCGAACACCTCCCGCAACTCGCGCGGCCCGAGGTGAACGGGCGCGTGGTTCATGCCCCCTTCGGGGAGCCCGTACCCCAGGAAGTGCTTGCCCGTGCAGATCACACCGTTGCGGAGGTCGTCGGTCTGCAGGCCCTTCACGTACGCGGTTCCGATCGCGCCGGCGAGCACGGGGTTCTCGCCGTACGTCTCCTCGACGCGTCCCCAACGCGGATCCCGCGCGATGTCGAGCACCGGCGCCAGCGTGTGCCGCGCGCCGACCGCCATCAGCTGCTCCCGGATGACCACGGCAACTTCTTCGACCAGTCCCGGATCCCACGTGGCGGCGAGGCCGATCGCTTGCGGGAAGACCGTCGCGTCCCGCGCGCAGTAACCCCCCGTGGATTCCTCGTGCACGACCACGGGGATGCCGAGTCGCGTCTGCTCGATCGCGTGTCTCTGCACCGCGTTCATCACCGCGGCGCTCTCGGTGGGACGGAGCCCGGTTGATGCTCCGATGCGAGTCACGTGGCCGATGCCGTGCTCGAGGTGCCGGCCGGCTCGCGCCTCGTCGAAGCCGTCCGGTCCGACGAGATCGGTGATCCACACGCCGCCGAGCTGGGCCACCTTCTCTTCGAGGGTCATGCGCGCCAACACGTCGTCGACGCGATCGATCACGGGAGCCATCGGGTCGCGGTAGGGGTCGGCCATCGTCACAGCATCCACCACAATGAGCCGCCGTGACCGACGAAGCCGATGTCGACGTGCAGTTCCTCACCGAGGGGGGCCAGGCGGCGGACGCGACGCGCGACCGGCTGTTCGCCTTCGTCGCGGCCGCCGAGCGCTCGCTCGACATCGCGGTGTACGACGCGCACTTCGTCGATGACACCGGCGATCGACTGATCAAGCTGCTCGACGATGCCGAAGCCCGCGGGGTCCGCGTGCGGGCGGTCTACAACGACGTGCACCGCCGTCCGGTGCCGATCCCGCCCCCACCCGAGGGGCCGTCGCTGCTCCAACGGCTGGCCACCGCGGTTCCTTCGAACGCGATCCCGGGCATTCCCGATCTCATGCACCACAAGTACGTGGTGCGGGACGGCGAGACCGTTTGGACGGGCTCCACCAACTGGAGCAGCGACGCATGGACCCGGATGGAGAACCTCATCGTCACGATCGAGTCGGCCGACCTGGGGGCGGCGTACACGCGCGACTTCGAGCAGCTCTGGTCGAAGCGACACGTGGACCACACCGGGACCTTCGACGACGAACCGACCACGCTGCCCCGCGGCGCCAAGGTGCGGGTGCTGTTCTCACCGGGTCGCGGCCGCAAGATGAGCCAGCTCGTGGCCACACGAATCGGGCAAGCCCGAACGCGCATCCGCATCTGCTCGCCCGTGATCACGTCGTCGCCGATCCTCGGGACGCTGGCGGAGGTGCTGGACGACGGTTCGTGCGACGCGCTCATCACGATCGACGGACCTCAGATGGCCCAGGCACTCTCGCAGTGGCGACGCGACGGTCGCGCGGCGTGGAAGGCGCCGATCTACGAGCGTGTGGTGCGCTCCGGACGCGTCGCAGCCAAGCCCTCGACCCCGTGGTCGCCCGATGCCGTGCACGACTACATGCACGCGAAGCTGGTCGTGTGCGACGACTGGGTGCTCACGGGCTCGTACAACTGCTCGCACTCCGGTGAGATGAACGCGGAGAACCTGCTCGACATCCACGACGCCGCGCTCGCGGACCGCTGCGCGACGTTCTGCGAGCAGGTTCATGCCCGATATGCGGCGTCCGGGGCGCCGGTAGGATCGCCGTGAGATGGGTGACGACCTAGGAACCACACAGTCGCTGGGCCCCAACGAATGGCTCGTCGACGAGATGTACGAGCAGTACCTCGCTGATCCGAGCTCGGTGAGCAAGAGCTGGCAGGAGTTCTTCGCCGACTACCGGCGCGATCAGCACGAGCCCATCGCCAACGCCACGCCCGCGGCGGCGCCTGCCGCGGCCGAGGTGGCGTCGACGCCCGCTGCCGCTGACCGGGCAGCGGCCGCCAAGCCGCAGCCAGCCGCGGCCGACGGAGCCGGGACGAAGCCCGGTGAAGAGGCAAGGCCGCTGCGCGGCGCGGCGGCGCGGATCGTCGCCAACATGGAGGAGAGCCTCCACGTTCCGACCGCCACGAGCTTCCGCGAGGTGCCGGCGCGACTTCTCGAGGTGAACCGCTCGGTCATCAACGGTTATCTCGGGCGCACCCGCGGCGGCAAGGTCAGCTTCACGCACCTCATCGGCTTCGCCGTGGTGCGGGCCGTCGCCGAGACGATGCCGGTGATGAACTCGACGTTCGTCAAGGGCGGCGACGGGACCCCGAACGTCGTGCGCCACCAGCACATCGGTCTGGGCATCGCCGTCGACCTCGAGAAGAGCGACGGCTCCCGCTCGCTCGTCGTGCCGGTCGTCCGCGACGCCGACACCCTCGACTTCCGCGGCTTCTGGGGTGCGTACGAAGACCTCATCCGCAAGGTTCGATCCAACAAGCTGTCGCCCGACGACTTCGCGGGCGCCACGATCAGCCTCACGAACCCCGGCACGATCGGCACCGTGCAATCCGTGCCGCGGCTGATGCCGGGGCAGGGCGCGATCGTGGGGGTGGGCGCGCTCGACTATCCCGCGGCCTACCAGGGCGCCGATCCCGCTGCGCTCGCCGAGCTCGGCGTGTCGAAGGTGCTCGTGCTCACGTCGACGTACGACCATCGCATCATCCAGGGGGCGGAGTCGGGTCTGTTCCTCAAGCGGGTGCACGAGTTGCTGCTCGGCACCGACGGCTTCTACGACGACGTGTTCCGCGCCCTCGGGGTCCCGTACGAAGCAGTGCAGTGGCGTCGAGACGTCAACCCCGTCGACCACGACCAGGCGATGCTCGAGAAGCAGATGGCAGTCGACACGCTCATCCGCGTGTACCGGGTGCGCGGCCACCTGATCGCCGACCTCGATCCGCTGGCGTCGAAGGAACCGCACATGTACGCGGAGCTCGACCCCGCCACCTACGGGCTCACGATCTGGGACCTCGAGCGGGAATTCCTCACGAACGGACTCGCCGGCTCCGAGCGCATGAAGCTCGGCGACATCCTGCGTGTGCTGCGCGACGCGTATTGCCGCACGGTCGGTCTCGAGTACATGCACATCCAGGAGCTCGAGGAGCAGCGCTGGCTGCAAGGGCAGGTCGAGGGCGCGAACACCGAGCTCGCCGCGGACGACCAACGCCACATCCTCGATCGGCTGAATGCCGCTGAGGCCTTCGAGACGTTCCTCGGCACGAAGTACGTCGGACAGAAGCGCTTCGGCATGCAGGGTGCGGAGTCCGCGATCCCCACGCTCGACGCGATCATCGAGCGCGCCGCGGAGGACAACCTCGACGGCGTCGTGATGGGCATGTCGCATCGGGGCCGGCTCAACGTGCTCGCCAACATCGTCGGAAAGAGCTACGACCAGATCTTCAAGGAGTTCGAGGGAGCCGTCGACCCCGAGTCGACGCAGGGCTCGGGCGACGTGAAGTACCACCTCGGTCAATCGGGGAAGTACGTGTCGCGGCACGGTAAGGAGATCGAGGTGGAGCTCTCGGCGAACCCGAGCCATCTCGAGACCGTCGACCCCGTCGTGGTCGGGATGGCGCGAGCGAAGCAGGACCTCATCAACGATCCCGGCTCCTACTCCGTGCTGCCGTTGCTGGTGCACGGCGACGCTGCGTTCGCGGGCCAGGGCGTCGTGGCCGAGACGCTGCAGCTCGGGATGATCAAGGGCTACCGCGTGGGTGGCACCATCCACCTCGTCATCAACAACCAGCTCGGGTTCACGACCCCGCCGGAATCGGCGCGCTCCTCCGAGTACCCGACCGACGTCGCGAAGATGGTGCAGGCGCCGATCCTCCATGTGAACGGCGACGATCCCGAGGCGTGTGTGCGGGTGGCGCAGCTCGCGTTCGACTACCGGCACCGGTTCGCCAAAGACGTCGTCATCGACATGATCTGTTACCGGCGGCTCGGCCACAACGAAGGTGACGACCCGAGCTACACGCAGCCGCTGATGTACAAGCGGATCGAGGCGAAGCGCTCGGTGCGCAAGCTGTACACGGAGTCGCTCGTGAAGCGCGGCGACATCAGCATCGAGGAAGCGGAGCACGCGCTCGACGACTTCCAGGCCAAGTTGCAAGAGGCGCTCGACCAGACGCGGTCGCATGCGCCCGCACCCGGGCTGAAGGCGAAGCACCCGCCCGTGCCCGTCGGTTGCCTGCCGCGTGTCGAGACGGGCGTCGCCCGCGAGACGATCGACCGGATCTACGCCGTGCTGTCGTCGGTGCCCGCGGGCTTCACGGTGCACCCGAAGCTCGCGAAGCAGTTCGACGCCCGCACGAAGATGTTCCGCGACGACGGCGAGATCGACTGGGCGTTGGGCGAGGCAATGGCGTTCGGGTCGTTGCTCCTCGAGGGTCACGACCTGCGCGTCGCCGGCCAGGACACGCGGCGGGGCACGTTCAGCCAGCGCCACTCGGTGCTCGCCGACTACGAGACCGGCGCGGAGTGGGCGCCGCTGGCGCACCTCGATCCCGATCAGGCCAAGTTCTGGATCTACGACTCGCTGCTGTCGGAGTACGCCGCGCTCGGCTTCGAGTACGGCTACTCGGTGGCGAACCCGGAGGCCTTCGTGGCGTGGGAGGCGCAGTTCGGCGACTTCGTCAACGGCGCACAGATCATCCTCGACCAGTACCTCGTGGCCGCCGAGGACAAGTGGGGGCAACGCTCGGGGCTCGTGCTGCTGCTACCGCACGGGTTCGAGGGCCAGGGCCCCGAGCACAGCTCTGCTCGGATCGAGCGGTTCCTCACCGAGGCGGCCGAGGACAACATCCAGGTGGCCAACGCCACCACCGCGGCGCAGTACTTCCACCTGCTGCGCCGTCAGATGCACCGCGAAGTACGCAAACCGCTGGTGATCTTCACGCCGAAGTCACTGCTGCGGGCCAAGCCGGCGCGGTCGAAGGTTGACGACCTGACCCACGGCTCGTTCCTCGAGGTGCTCGACGACCCCAGCTTCCGTGGCGATCCCGCGACGGTCGAACGGGTGGTGCTCGCGTCGGGCAAGGTGGCCTACGACGCGCTCGCGAAGCGCGACGAGTCGAGCGCACCTGTCACGGTGTTGCGCGTCGAGCAGCTGTACCCGTGGCCCCGAGATCATCTCGCCGAGGCGCTGGCCACGTACCCGAACGCGCGCGAGATCGTGTGGTTGCAAGAGGAGCCCGAGAACATGGGGCCGTGGAACTTCGTGAAGGGTCGGCTCTACGAGTCGCTGCGTGACGAGTACTCGATCAAGCGCGTGAGCCGGTTCGAATCGGGGAGCCCGGCGGTCGGCTCGCACGCCGTGCACGTCCAGGAGCAAGAAGAGATCGTCGCCTCCGCCCTCGACCTCGCCTGACCAACCTGGGATTTGGCTCAGGCGCGGAGCGCGAACCCGACCACCGCTTCGAGTGCGCTGATCGCTTGGGATGCGTCGTATACCTTGATCGTGGTCATCCCCATGGCTGCCGCGGGCTTGAGGTTCACCCCGAGGTCATCGAGGAACACGATCTCCGACGGTTGGGCGCCGAGCTCGTCGCACGCGATCTCGTAGATCTTCGGATCCGGCTTGCGCACGCCCATCTTGCTCGACTCGATGATGACGTCGAACAGCCCCTCGACGAACGAGAGCATCGGGCTGTCCCCCTCGCTCATCGGCGCCATGTTGTTCGTGATCAGCCCGGTTCGCAGTCGTTCGTGGCACCGACCGATGGCTTCGATCATGTCCGGGCGGATCGCACCGGAGAGGCCGCTGATCACCGCGCGGGCATCGAGCCGGTGCCCTGCGTCGGCGGCCTCGGCTTCGTACGCGTCGCAGAACTCGTCGAAGCTCAGCTCGTTGCGCTCGTGACGCGCCCACGCGTTGCTGTCTGAATTGGTGGCGTTCAGGCCCCGTAGGAAGTTCTCCGGCAGCCCGTTGGCGACCTCGTAGCGATTGAACGCCTCGAACGGGCTCGTCGAGATCACACCACCGAAGTCGAACAGCGCGGCTCGTATGGGCACGGCGGCGCATCGTAGAAGGATCACTGGGAACCGTGGCGATCTCGTTCTACGTTGAGATGCGCAAGACGCGCAGAAAGGCGGGCAGTGCCGATGAGCGACCAGTCGCAGGGTCCGGGATGGTGGCAGGCATCCGACGGCAAGTGGTACCCACCCGAGCAGGCCGCACCCGTTCCTCCCGTCGCGCCGACTCAGCCGTTCGGCGCGCCAATGCCGACGCCCGGTCCGCCGGCGGGCGTGCCGAGTGCCGCGCCCGGTTCCGTTGCTGCGCCGGCCGGGGCGCCACGCTCCGGTCTGGGGACCGGGCCGATCATCGGCATCGTCGTGGCCGCGGTGGCCATCATCGCGGCCGTCGTCTTCTTCGCGACGAAGGACGATGGCAACAAGAGCAACGCCGCAGCCACCCAGAGCTCGTCGCCGTCGTCGTCGAGCTCGTCGTCTTCAAAGTCCAGCTCGTCGACGAAGTCGAGCTCGGGCGGCGCGCCGAACATCAACGCTCCGAGCGGGTTCAAGGTGTTCTCCAACGACCAGGACAAGTTCGCGGTGGCGATTCCCAGCTCGCTGCAGATCCTCGACCTCACCTCGGGCGACATCGATCAGCTCATCCAGCAACTCGGTGCGAACAACCCGGCGCTCCAGAAGCTCGGTCCTCAGATCAAGCAGATCTTCGCCAGCGGCGGAAAGCTGTTCGCGATCGACACGTCCGCATCCGGCGGCTTCAACGACAACCTCAACGTCATCGCCACACCGGGTTCGGTCGACGTGACGAGTGCCGCCGCCAAGTCGCAGGCCGAGCAGCAGCTCACCTCGATCGGCGCGACGAACGTGCAGTTCGAAGTGCTGAACGCCCACAACCGCAAGATCCTCGCGTCGTCGTATCAAGCCTCGGTGACCACTGCGGACGGCACGCCCTTGACGTTCTTCGGCCGCCAGGCGGTGGTTGCCGCCGGCGGAAAGATCTGGTTCATCACTTTTTCGACCTCCGCCGACAGCGCCGACGTGTTCAAGACGATCGCCCAGACCTTCGACGTCAACGGCTGAGCTCAACCGAGCAGGTCGCGCGCCAGTGCCTCCCACATCTCCGTTGACAGCCGCAACGACTCCACGTCGACGCGCTCGTCGTCGCCGTGGAACATGACGCCGTAGTCCTCGAGGCTCAGCGCGGTACTGAACAACCCGAAGCCGTACGCGGTGGCACCCGCGCGTCGGAAGAACCGCGCGTCCGTGGCCCCGACGGTCAGGAACGGAACGGTCGCCGAGTCCGCGTAGAAAGTCTTCGTGACACGACTGATCGAGTCCCACATCGGGGTGTCCATCGGTGACGCGGTCGAAGGATCGTCGTGTGCGTGCACGACCTCGACCCTGCCGGCGACACCGCCAAGCGCCTCGCGCAAGAGCGCTTCGACTTGGATCGCGGTCTGTCCAGGCAAGGTTCGTACGTCGACCTCGAGGTCAACCGAGTCGGGGATGACGTTCGTCTTCGTGCCGCCATGCAGCACCGTCGGGGCGAACGTGGTGTGGGTGCAGGCGTGGAACTGCCGAGCCATGCCGAGCGGGAGCGACTCGCAGAGCTCGACGAAACCCTCCTCCCGCAGCAGCGGTGCCGTGAGCTCGGGCCCGTAGCCCACCGACTCGACGAATCGACGCCACACGTCGTGCATCACGGTCGGCGGGCGGAACTCGTGCAACCGCCGCACGACCTCGGCGGCCGTGACGAGCGCGTTGTCGGTGCGGAACGGCTGCGACGCGTGTCCGGCGGTGCCGTTGACCCGGAGCCGGCACCACCAGGTGCCCTTCTCGCCCACGATCACGGGCAGCTTGATGCCCTCGGGGCTCGGGATCGGGATCCCCCCCGACTCCGTGATGACGTAGTCGGCGAGCACCGCGTCGCGCTCGTGCTCGACGAGGTGCCCCGCTCCATAGGTACCGAGGGCTTCCTCGTCGGCAACCGCGAGGTAGACGAGCGTGCCGCGCGGCTTGAACCCCGAGGTTGCCAGCCGCTTCATCGCGACCGCCATCGACGCGGTGAGGTTCAACATGTCGACGGCGCCGCGACCCCACACCTCCGCACGTCCGAGTTCGTCGTCGACCAACTCACCGCCGAACGGATCGCGCTGCCAATGATCTTCGTTGACCGGCACGACGTCGGTGTGTCCCATGAGCAACAAGGTCGGCGCCGTTGGATCGGAACCCTCGATGCGCGTGACGAGGTTGCCTCGGCCGACAACCGATTCGTACGTCTCGAGATCGAAACCACCGCTTCCGAAGTACTGCGAC
This sequence comes from Acidimicrobiales bacterium, assembly GCA_035937605.1. Classification (GTDB taxonomy): domain Bacteria; phylum Actinomycetota; class Acidimicrobiia; order Acidimicrobiales; family JACDCH01; genus DASUCS01. The sequence goes on from DASZHU010000106.1 coordinate 10,949, forward strand.
AGCACGTCGACGCTTCGCGATTCGTGACCGGAGGACGCGGTTCCGTCGTTCACGCACGCGTTGCGAATGAGATGTTGAAGGAGGTCGACGACCTCTGTGGTGGGGTCTTCATGCACACCGCGAGCGTACGTTCTGCGCGCGATTCGTGAATGATCCGCAACAAAAGCGTGAAACTTTGCTTGACTTGTACGCGAGATGAAGAGAAAACATGTCGTGGTGGATGGCTCGAACATCGCGACGGAAGGTCGCGCCGCGCCGAGCCTTGCTCAACTCGACGACGCGGTACGCGCGTTGCTCGCCGAATATCCGTACGAGAACACGACGGTTGTCGTCGACGCAACGTTCGGTCATCGCATCGATGTCAAGGAGCGAAAGTCATTCGAAGAGGCAGTGCTCAACGGTGAGCTCGTCACTCCTCCTGCCGGCGCGATCGGCCGTGGTGACGCGTTCGTGCTGCAGATCGCGAACCGAGCCGACGCCGATGTGTTCTCCAACGACTCGTTTCAAGAGTTCCACGGCCAGTACCCGTGGCTGTTCGACGAGGGGCGGCTCATCGGGGGCAAGCCGGTACCGAACGTCGGCTGGGTCTTCGTCCTGCGGGCACCGGTTCGGGGGCCGCTCAGCCGCCGGTCGGTGCGGGATGCCCGCAAATCGGTCAAGAAGGGGCCCGTGAAGAAGACGGCGCCGCCGAAGGCGACGAAGACGGTCGCGAAGGCAATGGCCTCGACGCCCCCGCCGCACCCGGCGCCGGTCCCGAAGGCGGTCAAAGCGTCGTTGACGCCTTCGCCGGCCGCGAAGTCGAGCGAATCGCGGGGCCGTCGCCGGCGTACGAGCGCGCAGGGCGACCCGATAAACGAGCAACTCGTGTACGCCGCGTTCGTCGTCGATCATCCCGTCGGAACCGTTGTCGACGGTGTCGTCGATCGCTTCGCGTCACATGGCGCGTACGTCCACGTGGGCGATGCGCAGTGCTATGTGCCCCTCCGCGAGCTCGGGGATCCACCACCGCGGAGCGCGCGCGAGGTACTCAATCTCGGAGAGACGCGTCCGTTCACCGTTCAGCGCTTCGATCCCGCACGCCGCGGGATCGACGTGGTGCCGGTGGAAGGGCGCCTCGCCAAGTCCGAACGCGGCACTCGTGCCGCCGAGGCGGTCGCAGTTGCGGCCGGCAGTACCAACCAAGAAACAGACGCCGAGGAGGCGCCCGTGTCCCCAGCCGCGAAGAAGGCTGCCAAGCGCAAGGCTCCCGCCAAGCGCAAGACAGCTGCCAAGAGGGCTCCAGCCAAGCGCAAGACCGGTGCGAAGCGCGCACCGGCCAAGCGCAAGGCTGCAGCCAAGAAGGCTCCGGCCAAGCGCAAGACCGCTGCCCGCAAGGCTCCGGCGAAGCGCAAGACCGCAGCCAAGAAGGCTCCGGCGAAGCGCAAGACCGCTGCCCGCAAGGCTCCGGCCAAGCGAAAGACAGCAGCCAAGAAGGCTCCGGCGAAGCGCAAGGCTCCGGCGAAGCGCAAGGTTGCACGCAAGAGGGCTCCGGCCAAGAAGCGCTAACGCGCTGGCCTGGATGTCGACAACCCGTTCCGAGCCCGGCGAGGGTCACCTCGTCCGGGCTCGGAGACGGGACACGATTCGTTCGAACAACTCGCGAGGTTGAGCGCCGGGAACCACGAGTTCCCCCTCGAAGAGCCAGGCCGGTGTTGCGGCCACGCCGTGATCATGGGCAAGCGCCATCGATCGTGAGACCGCCTCGGCACCCGCTCCGGAGTCGACCGCGGTGCGCACCGCGCTCGCTCCTGAAGCGACGACGCCGGCCACGATCGCGTCGATCACCTCGGGGTCGCCGATGTCGACGCCATCGACGAAGTGAGCCGAGAACAGCGCGTCGTCGAGCGCGTCGAAGGCTTCGGGCCAGCGACCGCGTACCACCTCGGCCGTCTCGAGTGCGCGCCGGCTGTTCGGTACGAGTCGGGGCGTCGCGAACGGCAGCTCCACCTCCGTGCACAATGCCGCGATGTCCGCGTACGCCTTCGCCATCCGCCCATCGGGCCGGATCGCACGCCCACCGGCCGGTAGCTCGGGGTGGAGCTCGTACGGCATCGGCGTCACCGCGACATCCAGCGACCGCAGGAGTCGGGTACGGTCCCGGCCGAGGTAGGCCCAAGGGCAGATGTAGTCGGACCAGACGAGTGCCTGCATCTGCGCCGAACCTATCTACTTCGACCTGAAGAACTCATCCTGATGCGATGGGCGTGAGGGGTTTTCGGGTTGTGATGGCGCCGGGCTCGTGTGGCGGGTAGGTCAGTTGATGAGGGCTGCGATCTTGACGAGGTTGTGGTTGAACACGCCGTGACCGCACCAGGTTCGGGCTCCGTTGAGGCCGTCGATGCGGGTGCGTTTCCAACCGAAGTCGCGTTTGAGGCAGCTGATCCGTCCTTCGCTGCCGGTTCGCCATTTCACGAGTCGCTGGAATGATCGTCGGCGCTCGAAGGCGCGCCGGACTGCGTTCGGTTTTCCTTTGGTGGGCAGCACGACGGTGCGCACGCCCATCGCTTGGAGGGTGTGCTCGACTGCGGTCTCGCTGTAGCCGCGGTCGGCGGTGACCGCACGGGGTGTCCTGCCGGCGCGTCGGGTCACGCGTTGGATAGCGGGAACGAGCATCGCCGCGTCGTAGGGGTTGCCGGCTTCGACGTTGTGGTCCAACACCACACCGTCGTCGTTGTCGACGATTTGGGCCTTGTAGCCGAACTCGACAGGCTTGCCGAGCCGGCCTTTGCGGATAGGACGAGCGTCCGGGTCGTGCAGCGACACCAACCGGGTGGCGCCATCGGGTGTTACCCCCGCGAGCCGCTGACTGGTTTGGCGGGCGATCCGCTCGACGCGTTCGGCGGTGCGCTCGAGATCATCGACCAGCGCCCGAGCGCGGTTCGGTCCGGCGACACCGCGGCGGCGCAGACCGCGCCGGGCGTTGCGAATCACTGTCCTCGCTTCGTTCACTGCTCGCTGCGCGACCCTCACCATGTCTTGGTTGATGGCCCGCACTTCGTCCTTCGCCGCGTCGGTGCGGCGCCGGAGGTTCGCGCCGATCGAACGCGCTCGAGCATGAACAGTGCGAGTCCGGTCGCGGGTCTTGGTGCGCGCCGCCAGACCAGCGGCTTTCACGCGACCGATCGTCTTGGCCATCCGGGCGACACCCTTGGCCAACAAGCCCGAGTCGGTCGGATAGGCGACGTTGGCCTCCACCACAGTGGTGTCCGCCCGCACCCGATTGGTCTTGAGCACCTTCGCGGATGCCGCCTTGGCCAACAACGCCTCGTTGAGCCCATCAACCGCGCTGGTGCCACAACGAGTCGTGATCTTCATCAACGTCGTCGGATGCGGCACCGACGCGCCCAGCGGGATACGCGCGAACCGCTGCCAGGAGATCGAGTCAGCCACCTCACGACACAACGGCTCGAACCCGAGGCGGTAGCGGTACTTCAAGAACATCAACCGCAGATACGTCTCGATCGGGATCGACGGTCGCCCCAACCTCGCGTGAAAGTGCGCTCGCAAAGGAGCAAAGAACACGGGATCGTCCAACAGCCGATCGACCGCTTCGAGCTCCGCGGGAAGCCCCAAACACACCTCGGGCAGGATCGCCTCTCACAACGTGGGCTGCGCGTTTACCGTTCTCAACAAGGTGGCCCCGATCCGTACTAGCCCTACGGGTCGAGGCCATCATCCCGAATCCAGCCACACAACGCGAGCACCCTCACGTCGACTATTTCAGGGGGAAGTATCTAGAGTCCATCGGCAGTGCGCATCGCGACGTGGAACGTCAATTCGCTCAAGGCTCGACTGCCCCGGGTCGAGGCGTGGCTGGCCGAGTGCGCGCCAGACGTGTTGTGCATGCAGGAGACCAAGCTCGCCGATTCTGCGTTCCCCGCACTCACGTTCTCCGCACTCG
>DASZHU010000107.1:0-1537 GCA_035937605.1 Acidimicrobiales bacterium
TTGCAGTGGATCCGTCACAGGATCCGCGGCGCGGGCTGGGTCGCGCTCTCGTTTGCCATTCTCGGCGGGATCTCGCTCCTGGCGAAGTTCGCGCCGGGCTGGGTCGCGCACGTCACGGTGGCCAAGGTGCTGATCGCACTCCTCTTGGTCATGCCCTATTGCCTGTTCCGCTTCGCCACGTCGTTCCGCGAGGCGAGCGAGATCGTGCGCGTGTTGGCGCTGGCCGTGACTGTCGGCATCGTCTTGTTCACGTTCACCCTGCAGTACCTGCCGTTTCCCGGTGTTGTCCCGCCGCCGCACTGGTTGGCCTATCGCGTTTCCTTCTTGGTGCAGTTCACCTTCCTGTTTGCCTACGTCGTCGTCCGCCTCTTCATGGCGGGCATAGGCGAGCCTCCGATCGCGGCCTACCGCATGCGGCTGCTGGCGGTCGCCGTAGCCGGCTTGCAGGTCCAGGTCGTCGTGGCCGCACTCGCAGTGCAGGGAACAACCACCACGTTGATCTCAGAGATGATCACCGTGGTGATGGGCATCTTGTTCCTCACGGCACTCGTTCTCCCGTCGTTCTTGCGAGTGCCGCTCAGCCGGCGCGAAGACCTTGCGTTCAAACAAGCCATGACCGAGCTCGTCTCGGCCGGCGATTCCAAGGACGTGGGCGACCGGTTGCTACCCCACGTCTGCGCACTCGTGGGCGCTTCGAAGGCCGCTTTGCTCACGCGCAACGGCGCGGTCGTCGCTCAGTATTCGACCGTGGCCGATCGGAAGGCCGGCGGAAGGTGGGATATCCGCCACGGGAACGACCGCAACCGCGACGTCGATCGCATCAAGGGCGAACAACGACGGATCAACGTGCGCACCACCGGAGGCGACACCCACATCCTCGCGGTGAGGATCAGTCCCTACATGCCGTACTTCGGGAGTGAGGAACTAGGGAAGCTCGACCAGCTGGCCAGCATGGTCGGCCTTGCCATCGAACGGTGCGAGATGGCCGAGCAGGTCGCGTTCGCCGCCTCGCACGACAGTCTCACCGGTCTGGCCAACCGGACCCTCTTCATGGAGCGCCTGGAAGAGGCGCTCGGCCACGTGGGCCGACGCAGCTCGGCGTTGGCGCTGATGTTCATCGACCTCGATCGTTTCAAGCTCGTCAACGATCGCGCCGACCATTCGGCCGGTGACCTCGTCCTGAAGGAGATGGCCAACCGGATGACGGCCATGACCCGGGGGGTGGACCTCGTGGCGCGCTTCGGCGGCGACGAATTCGTGGCCCTGGCCGAGGTGGACCATGGGGACGACGCCTACGAGATGGCGGACCGGATCCGCCGCGGGTTGAGTGAGCCGATCGACTTCGGCGACGCGCAGCTGGAGGTGACGTCGAGCATCGGGGTCGTCGTCACCTCTGATCACACGACAGCGCCGGCGCACATTCTGCGCGACGCCGACAACGCGATGTACGACGCCAAGCGGGCCGGCCGCGATCAGGTGGTCTTATACGAGGCGAACGCGCGTGACCTGGCCGACCGCAAATGGGGCATCGACCCGG
>DASZHU010000108.1:0-4348 GCA_035937605.1 Acidimicrobiales bacterium
GAGCGGAAGCAGTGTCGAGCCGGGAGCGACGACATCACTGTGCGTGTCGGGTGACGGCGTGCACCGCGTCAAGATCGCCGGGCCCTACTCGGGTGGTTTCGTGATCGTCGATCCCGAAGCGTGACCCTGACGCTCCATTTCCGTCGGCGTGGAGTACAGGTCGGGGGTCAGGCGACGCCGCCGAGCACCCGCCCGGCCTCGAACTCGACGCCCTCGGACTCGAGTCGACGGCGCTGCGTCCGAACGTTCGGCGCCGCGAGCGTGCCGTCTTTGTGCACGACCCGCCACCACGGCAACGGCGCGCCGTGCTCTGCAAGGAACGCGCCGACAGCGCGCGCCGCGCCCGCACTCCCGGCTCGGCGCGCGACCTCCTGGTACGACACCACCTCGCCTGGTTGCAGGTCGCCCACCACCTGCCCGATGCGAACTTGGAGCGGGGTCATCTGCGATCGGCGAGCGTAACGGGACGGACGCTCGACCTCGAGCAATTGCCCGACGTTCGGCCAGAGTCCGCATTCGGGACACCTAGACCGACGAGCGGCGACGATCCCTCGCCGCGAGCACAGCCGGCAACAACTCGCGCGCGATCAGGGGCATGACGCCCTCGAGCAGCGTCTGCACTTGTGCGCGCGAGAGCAGGCCGCGAGCGACCCCGGCCTCGTCGGCAATGTCCTGGGTGGACACCGCGGAGTAACGCCTCTTCGAGAACAACGTGCGAGCCGCGGCGAGGATCTGTGCGCGTCGCGCATCGCGCTCCAGCCGATTCCACCGCGGCGGGGCGTCGCTCATGACGGCACCATCTACGACGAGCCCCTGGCCGCCTTCCGTTTCAGAGTGGACAAGCGGGCGGGAGTCGCCGGTCGCCGGCGTGACGCGATCCCCGCAGCCGCATCACCGAGCGCGAGGAACAGCTCGGTGGCGTCGTCGACGAGCTGCGTGCGCGTTGCGGGAATGCTCCCCGCCAACCAGTCGATCAGCAGCTCGGTGAACCCGCCGACGAGAATCGCCGCGCCGACACGACCCACGTGATCGCCACTCGTGCGGTCGCTTCGTTCGGCCGCGTACCGCTCGATGAACGCCACCACCGCCTGACCGGCCTCGATGCGGCGCTTGTTGAGCGCCTCGTTGCCCAAGGCCTCGACGTAGAGCACCCGGCCCCGCCGACGATCCTCGTCGACGAACTCGACGATGCCCTCGACCACCGCCCGCACCTGCGCGGCCGCGTCATCGGAGGTGCCCTCCAACGCGTGCATCACGACCGCCGCGAGCTCGTCGACCACGTGCTCGTACACCGCAACTACGAGCTCGTCGAGGTCGTCGAAGCTCTCGTAGAAGTAGCGGGGGTTCAGCTCCGCCCGCTCGAACACCGAACGAACTGTGAGCGACGCGTAGCCGTCGGATCCGAGCAGGTGATACGCGGCGTCGAGCAGCAGTGCTCGACGCTCGGCGCGCCGGTCGTCGACCGACATGCCGGACCAGCGATGGGTCCGTCTCGAGGAGGTACGGGAGCTTGGCAACGCTCGTTACCATAATCTAGAGTCTTTGGTAACGGCCGTATCCAAGGACGGAGGGAGGGTCCGTGAGCACACGCGAGCACGTCGTGGTCGCGGGAGGAGGAATCGGAGGCCTTGCGTGTGCGCTCGCGTTCGCACGCAACGGTCATCGAGTGACCCTGATCGAGCGCGATCACCTCCCGCTGATGCCCGACGCCGATGCGGCCTTCCGCGCCGCTCGTCGTGGTGCCCCCCAGGTGCACCAGACCCACGGCTTCCTCGCTCGGATGGTCGTGCTCCTGCGCGAGCGGTTCCCCGATGTGTTGACCGCGCTCAAGGCCGCAGGGTGCTCCACCATGTCGGGCACCGCGAACCTGGGTGAGTCGCGCCCGGGCGATGAAGACCTCGCCGTGCTGATCGTGCGGCGCACGACACTCGAATGGGTGTTGCGCCAGGCGACGCTGGCCGAGCCGCTGGTCGAGTTGTGCACGGCCGCCGTTACCGGCCTCACGGTCGACGAAACCGCTGACGGCGCGGTGCCGGTCGTCGACGGCGTGCGTCTCGAGGACGGCATCTGCATCCGCGGCGACGTCGTGGTGGCCGCGAATGGCCGTCGAGCCGACGTACCGGCGTGGCTACGCGAGGTCGGCGTCCAAGTGCCCGAAACGATTCGTGAGAGCGGCCTGATGTATGTGTCGCGTTGGTACGCGCTGCCCGCCGACGGTCACATCGAGCTCAATCCGAAGCTCGGCGGTGATCTCGGCTTCGTGAAGTACCTGGGTGTACCGGGTGACGGCGACACGCTCTCGGTCACGCTCGCCATCCGGGCCGAGGACACCAAGCTCCGCGCCGCGCTGGCCGACGAGGACCGCTTCGATCTCGCCTGCCGCACGCTGCCAGGGCCGGATCGGTTCTTCCGCGACGGACCACTCGTGCCCCTCACCCCGGTGAAGCCGATGGGCGGCCTGCTCAACCGAATCCGCCGCTTCACGCACGGCGACGGCGACCCCGTCGTGCTCGGCTTCCACGCCGTCGGCGACGCACACACGTGCACGAATCCGTTGTATGGCCGCGGGTGCTCGCTCGCGATGGTGCAGGCCGTGCTCCTTGCGGATGCGACCGTCGCACATCCGGGCTCGGCGCGAGAACGCGCGGTTGCCTACGAGGCCGCGTGCCGAACAGAGATCGAGCCGTGGTGGGAGATCTCGGTGCAGATGGACAAGCTCGGGGCCGACCCCGCCGGCTTCGGCGGTCTCGGCGGCGCCGCCGAGGCTCCGGGGGCCAAGGCGATGGCAGCGGTGTTCGTCGCGGCCGCGACCGATCCGGTCATCGGACGGGCGATGGCGCGGTTCTGGAACCTGCTCTCGACCCCGGCCGACCTCATGAACGACGCAGAGCTGCTTGCCCGGATCGCGGCAGTCATGGCTGACCCCGAGGCACACCCCCTTCCGCCGCGCGAAGGTCCGACCCGCGACGCGCTGCTCGAGACCCTCGCTGCGTAGCCCGACCCGAGGAGACTGCCGTGACCGACATCCAAATCCGCGAACGCACGATTGTGACGAACGGCGTCGAGCTCCATGTCGTCGAGGCCGGCGAGGGCCCGCTCGTCGTGCTCGCACACGGGTTCCCGGAGTTGTCGTACTCGTGGCGCCACCAGGTTCCCGCCCTCGCGCGAGCCGGGTACCGCGTGATCGCTCCCGACCAGCGCGGCTACGGAAGGTCGAGCCGGCCCGAGGCGATCGACGCGTACGACATCGTCCACCTCACCGACGACCTGCTCGGTGTGCTCGACGAGGCCGGCGAGGAAAGGGCGGTCTTCGTCGGGCACGACTGGGGCTCGATGGTGGTGTGGCAGACGGCGCTGCTGCATCCTCAGCGCGTCATCGGCGTCGTGGGGATGAGCGTGCCCTTCTTGCCGCGGGCCCCGATGCCACCGCTCGACATCATGCGCGCGGTGCTGGGCGACAGCTTCTTCTACATCCTCTACTTCCAGGAGCCGGGAGTCGCCGACGCCGATCTCGCGCGCGACCCGCGCCAGACGATGACGCGGATGCTCGCCGGTCTCGTGATGCCCGCCGACGGCGCGGCGCAGTCGTCGTTGCTCTCACCGAACGATGGCCGCGGCTTCGTCGAGCGGATCCCCGAACCCGACGGCCTTCCCGGCTGGCTGCGGCAAGACGAGCTCGACCACTACGTCGACGAGTTCACCCGAACCGGCTTCACCGGCGGCATCAACTGGTACCGAAACTTCGACCGCAACTGGGAGCTCACGCCCCAACTCGATGGTCGCAAGGTCGAAGTGCCGTCGATGTTCATCGGCGGACGGCTGGATCCGGTGCTGTTGATGTCACCCCCCGACGCACCCCTCGCGTTCCTGACCGATCACCGCGGCAATGTGCTGATCGAGGGCGCCGGGCACTGGGTGCAGCAAGAGAAGCCTGACGAGGTCAACGCGGCGCTCCTCGGCTTCCTCGACGACGTGTGCCGCGAACGGAGATGACGATGCCCAACGACCGGCCCCTTCGGTTCGGCGCGTTCTTCGCGCCGTTCCACCCCGTCGGCCAGAACCCGACGCTCGCGTTGCAATACGACCTCGAGCGCGCCGTCGCCCTCGACCGACTCGGTTACGACGAGGTGTGGTTCGGCGAGCACCACTCGGGCGGCTACGAGCTCATCGGTTGCCCCGAGGTGTTCATCGCGGCCGTTGCACAGCACACGCAACGGATCAAGCTCGGCACTGGAGTCGTGTCGCTCCCGTATCACCATCCGTGGATCGTGGCCGATCGCATGGTGCTGCTCGACCACTTGACCCAGGGTCGCGTGATCTTCGGGACGGGGCCGGGCGCGCTGCCGAC
>DASZHU010000109.1:0-5761 GCA_035937605.1 Acidimicrobiales bacterium
GAGGAGCTCGCGCAGCAGATCCAACACATCGCTGACGATCTGCGACCGCGCCCCGACATCGTGCCGTGCACACGTCTCGGGTCGGTGGGCGAACTGCTCGAGACCGAAGGACCGTTCGACGTGCTCGTGGCGGGGCCGAGCCTCGGCACCCGCTCCGGCCTCCAACGCCTCGGGCTCATCCGAGAGGAGCTGCCGGGGATGAGCGTGGTGCTCGCGTTCAGCCGCCGGCCCGACGGCAGCCTGCGCGAGATCGTGCGCGCCGGCGCGATCGACCTGCTGCAGCTCCCGGTCGACGACAAGGAGCTGATCGAGAGCCTCGATCGCGCCGTCGAGCTCGCGCAGACCGCTGGACCGTCGGTCAGCGAGGTGGCCGCGCCGACTGCGACTCCCGTCGCGACCGCGCCGGGTCAGCGCGCGCTGGGACGCGTCTTCACGATCTCCTCGGCCACCGGAGGCTGTGGCAAGACGTTCTTCGCCACGAACATCGCGTACTTCGTCACTCGCTACACCGGCAAGCGCGTCTGCATCCTCGACCTCGACCTGCAGTTCGGTGAGGTCGTCACGGCATTGCGGCTCCGGCCCAAGTACACGATCTTCGACGCGTTGCAACGCGAGGACACCGACGAGGACGACCTGCGCGCCCACATCGAGGAGTACACGGTCGCGCACGAGACGGGCGTACACGTGCTCGCCGCGCCCCGTGAGCCATCGGAGGCGGACCGCATCACGCCGCCCGACGTCACGCGCATCATCGAAGCCGTCCGCAAGCAGTTCGACTACGTGGTCGTCGACACACCTCCGCAGCTGAACGAGAGCGTGCTCGCCGCGTTCGACCTCTCCGACATGCTCTACGTGATGGCGACGCTCGATCTCCCGAGCGTGCGCAACATGAGCGTGTTCCTCAGCACGCTCGACCGTCTGAAGATCTCGACGGAGAACGTGAAGCTGATCCTCAACAAGGCGGAGTCCGATGTCGGCATCGACATCGAACAGGTCACCAAGCTGTTTCCACAGGGTTTCCAGTCGGTGCTGCCCTACGCGAAGGAAGTGAGCCGCTCGATCAACCTCGGCATGCCGGTCATGGCCGCATCGCCGCAGGCGGAGATCAGCCGCCTGATGGCGTCGGGGATGAAACCGCTGTTGCCGGTCGAGGCGCAGTCCAAGGTCGAGGACGTCGTTCCGCAGAAGAAGCGCGGCTTGTTCAACCGCAAGCGCCAGTAGTCGCAGGAGGCACACATGAAGCTCTCGGAGAAGCTCGCCGCGCTCGAAGAGGAGGAGAAGGCCGCAGAGACCGCGACCGGCACGCTGTCGCCGAGCGCGGTCAAGCGCAAGGCAACGTCGATGGCGCGCAGCCGCGGCGGCACGACGTGGGACGCGACGAAACGCAAGGTGCGCGAGCTCGTGCTCGAGGACGTCGCCCCTCGCATGCGCGGTCTCTCCGGCGACGAGCTCACCCACGAGGTCAAGGACGCGCTCGACCGCATCCTGCAACGCGAAGACGTGAGCGTCTCGCCGCTCGAGCGCCGCAAGTTCGTGCAGGAGATGATCTCCGACACGCTCGGGTACGGCCCACTCGACCCGTTGCTGCAGGACAACTCCGTCACCGAGATCATGTGCAACAACTTCGACGACATCTGGATCGAGCGTTCGGGCCTGATCGAGCGCACCGACATGACGTTCGCCGACGACTCGCAGTACCGCCAGGTGATCGACAAGATCGTGTCGGCCGTCGGCCGCCGCGTCGACGAGGCCTCACCGATGGTCGACGCCCGGCTCCCCGACGGTTCCCGCGTCAACGCGATCATCCCGCCCCTCGCGATCCACGGCTCGGTGCTCACGATTCGCAAGTTCTCCGCCGATCCGTACACCGCGAAGGACCTGATCAACTTCGGCACCTACACCATCGACCTCGTCACGGTGCTCGAGGCGTGCGTGCGGGCGCGCTTGAACATCCTCGTGTCCGGAGGTACCGGCACCGGTAAGACCACGAACCTCAACGTGTTGTCGTCCTTCATCCCCGACGGCGAGCGCATCATCACGATCGAGGACTCGGCCGAGCTCCAGCTCCAGCAGCCACACGTGATCAATCTCGAGGCGCGGCCCGCGAACGCGGAAGGCCAAGGCGAGGTACGCATCCGTGACCTCGTCAAGAACGCCTTGCGCATGCGACCCGATCGCATCCTGGTCGGCGAGTGTCGGTCGGGCGAGGCGCTGGACATGCTGCAAGCGATGAACACGGGCCACGAGGGCTCGATGACCACGGTGCACTCGAACAGCCCTCGCGACGGTCTGAGCCGCCTCGAGACGATGGTGCTGATGGCCGGGTTTGAGCTGCCCGTGAAGGCCATCCGCGAACAGATCGCCTCGGCGATCGACATCATCATGCACGTCGACCGGCTTCCCGACGGGCGCCGCGTCGTGACCGCGATGAGCGAGGTGCAGGGCCTCGAGGGTGAGGTGATCCTGCTGCAGGACATCTTCAAGTACCGGTTCCTGCCCGGCACCGAGCGGGGCAAGCCCGCCGGCGAGCTCGTGGCCACCGGCCTGCGTCCGAAGTTCATGGACAAGCTCGTCGAGCGCGAGATCGACGTGCCCGCATCCGCGTTCAAGTCGCCCGCACCGCTGCGCCCGCCGGCGCCATCGACCGCGCGCCGGCGGGTGCGCGTACCCGAAGACGGCGAGATCGCCGAACGAGAGCGGCTGCGGTGACGGAGCGCAACGCAGTCGATGCACCGGACGCGCGAGCGCAGGCGAGCTGGACGGCGATGGGGTCCGGGGGCGCACCGACCGGAGTGACACATTGAGCGCGAGCACATGGTTCGGCGCGTTCCTCGTGGGAGGTGGCCTCGCGTTCCTCGTGGTCGGCTTCCTCTCGCGGGTCTATGCGCGTGAGGAGCGGCTCGCGGACATCCTCGACCTGCCGTACGGCGAGACCGACGTGCCGCTCGATGCCGTCATCGAGCAGCACTCGACGCTCGTCGACAACCTCAGCCAGGTCGCCGGCCGCTTCGTCGAGCAGCTCGACGAGAAGGGGTCACTCGCGACCAAGCTCGAGCAGTCGCGGGTTCCGCTGCGGCCGGGCGAGTACGTCGTCGTGGTCATCGCCGGGGGGTCGGTGCTCGGCGCGTTCGGTTGGGCGATCACGTCGCAGTGGTTCGTGGGCCTCGTCGGCGTCGCGTTCTCGGTCGTGCTCGCCAACGCGTACCTCAACCGGCGCATCACGAAGCGCCGCAAGCGGTTCGAAGAGCAGTTCCCCGATGCGCTCTCACTGATCGCGTCGTCGTTGTCAGCCGGTCACACCTTCCTGCGGGCCATCCAGATGATGTGCGAGGAGTCGGAGCCGCCGTTGGCCGAGGAGTTCGCACGGGTCGTCAACGAGACGCAGCTCGGCGACCCCGTCGTCGATGCCCTCGATCGCATGTCGCAGCGGCTCGACGTCCGCGACGTCGAGTGGGTCGTGCAGGCGATCCGCATCCAGCAGAACGTCGGCGGCAAGCTCGCCGACCTGCTGCACACGCTCGCGGACTTCATCCGCGCCCGCGAGGAGATCCGCCGCGAGGTCGACGTGCTCACCGCCGAGGGCCGCATCTCGGCCTGGGTGCTCGGAGCCCTTCCGGTCTTCCTCCTCGTTGCGATCTCGACGCTCAACCCCGGCTACATGAACTCGATGTTCCAGGGTTGGGGCTTCGTGTGGCTCGCCGGATCAGCGATCTCCGTGGCCGCCGGCGTCATGGTGATCCAACGCATGGTGAAGTTGGACGTCTGATGGTGGCCGCGGTCCTGTTCTTCGCGATCGGCGGTGCGGCTCTCGTCTACGCCGGCATGTCGAACCGCACGACAGTCGCCGTCGAAGACCCTGAGCAGTACCTGCGCAGCCTGGACTACGACGTCGAGGAGACCGACGAGTTCCAGCAACGGCTGAACGAGCCCTTCCTCACGCGCGTGCTCCGCCCCATCGGGAGTCGTGCGCTCGGCACGTTCGCGCAGTTGCTGCCCGCGAACTACCTCGACGGCATCCGCCTGAAGCTCGTGTACGCCGGACTGTCGGGCCGCTACCGGCCCGAAGAGATCGTGACGGCCCAGGTCCTCGTCGGTGCCATCGGCTTTCTCGCCGCGCTGGGCTACAGCGTCTCGTTCTCGCCGTCGACGGGCGTGTCGCTGGTGACGCTCGTGGGGTTCCCGATCCTCGGCGCGATGTACCCGACCGGCCGCCTCTCGTCGGCCATGAAGGCCCGCCAGGAGCAGATCCTGAAGGACCTGCCCGACACCCTCGACCTGCTCGCCATCTCGGTGGAAGCCGGTGTCGGCTTCGAAGGTGCCCTGGGTGTGGTGTGCGAGCACTTCGATTCCCCGTTGGCGGACGAGTTCTCCCGTACGCTGAAGGAGATGGAGCTGGGCCTGCCCCGGCGGGATGCGCTCCAGAACCTGAAGAAGCGCACCGAGGTACCCGAGCTATCGAACTTCGTACTGGCCCTCACGCAAGCGGACGCCCTGGGGATGCCGATCGGCCGCGTCCTGAAGACGCAGGCGGCCGAGATGCGCAGCAAGCGGCGTCAATGGGCGCGGGAGAAGGCGGCGAAGTTGCCGGTCAAGATCCTGTTCCCCCTGATCCTGTTCATCTTTCCACCCGTCTTCGTGATCGTGCTTGGCCCCGCCGCCGCACAGATCGGGAAGTCGTTCCACTAGCCGAGATCGCTGATCGGCGCGACACGCTCGCGCCGTTCCGGCCCGCGATCATCGGAGTGCGGTGGGGCACCGTCGGTGTCGGCCTCGTCCTCGCCGCGGCGGACATCCACGACAACAACACCAGCACCGCCCTGTGGTGCCTGGTGGTCATCGCCTATGCCGGGCTGCGCACGATCCGGCCGTTGCAGGCAACCGACGACCTCACGAGCGCGCTGACCGTCGGCGCCGAGGTCGCGCTCCACGTCATCGTGGTCACGTCCACCGGCTACTGGGACTCGCCATTCGTCTTCTCGCTGATCACCGCGATCATCGTGGCGGGGTTCTCGCGGGGCTTCGCCTTCTCGTTGCTCGTCGCGGCCGCGTCGGTGGCCGCCGTGACCGTTCCCGAGTACCTGCGCACCGACCAGCACGATCTGCGCGTGGCGGCGCAATGGACCTCGGAGATGGTGCTCATCGCGCTCGTCGCGGGCTTCGCCCGGCGGATCTCGGGTGAGGCCGATCGTCAGCAGACGCTCGCGCTCGACCGGCTCGGTCGGCTCGCCGATGCGAACGCACTTCTCTTCTCGCTGCACCGTGTGGCCCAGTCGCTGCCGGCGTCGCTCGATCTCGACGAGGCCCTCGACTCGACGATGAGCCGGCTGCGGGACCTGTTCGACTACACCGCCGCCGCGCTGTTGCTGTTCGACGACGCCGACCACGGATGGGTGGTCGCCCGCCGCGAGGGCACCCGACTCCCCCACCGCATCACCGCCGAGGAGCTGCCGCCCGCCCTCACCGCGGCAGTGGCGCAGCGTGACACCGTCTCGGAGGCGAACCTGTTGGTGTCGGGTGGCCCGGGCCTCGCGCCGCGCATGTATTCGGGCGTGTACACCGTGCTCCTGGCGCGCGGCGCGGTCATCGGTCTCGTCTCGCTCGAGCACCCCGACGCGAACCACTTCACCGAGCGCGACGCCGAGCTCCTCAAGGGATTCGCCGAGCCCGCGGCCCTGGCCCTCGACAACGCCCGATGGTTCGGACGGCTGCGGACCGTGGGGGCGGAGGAGGAACGCACCCGCATCGCACGCGATCTGCACGA
>DASZHU010000110.1:0-3714 GCA_035937605.1 Acidimicrobiales bacterium
GCGGCCGTACTCCTCGCGCCACTCGTGCAGGCGGCGAAGGGTGAGGTCGAGTTGCTCGTCGGACATTCCCGCGCTGATCCACCCGTCGCCGAGGCGCGCGGCACGCCGAAGGTTGATGTCGCCGTGTCCTCCGATGAGGAACGGAATCGGTACGCTCGGAGCCGGGTTCAGCTTGATCGCCGGAAGGCGATAGTGCTCGCCCGCGTACTCGAAGTACCGGCCGGTCGAGAGCCCTCGCACGATCTCGACGCACTCCTCGAACCGTCGGCCCCGGCCTTCCCACGGCAGCCCGACGATCTCGTAGTCGTCGGGCCATGGGCTCGTGCCGACGCCGAGCACGACGCGGTCCTGCGACAGCACGGCCAGCGTGGTGACCTCCTTGGCGAAGATCACCGGATGACGTACCGGCAGCTTGAGCACGTTCGTCACGAACTCGATGCGCGTGGTGGCGGCCGCCATCGTCGCGATGGCGATGAGTGGTTCGACGAGGGGCTTGTTCTCGAGGAACTCGCGCCGGCCGTCGGGTGTGTACGGATACGTGCTGTCCGACTCGCGCGGGTAGGCGATGCTGTCGGGGACCGCCACCATGTCGAAGCCGGCGTCCTCCGCCGCTCGAGCGAGCGGCACGACGAACGCCGGCTCGGTCATGGCGATGGACGCGACGAACTTCACGGCCGGGCATCTTGTCAGGCGGCGTCGCGCTCCCGAGCGGCGCGCACGAGGCCGAGCCCGTCGAGGCCGGGCAGTGGGAGAGTGTCGGCGTGGCCAACGTCTACGACTCGTTTCCAGACCTGAAGGTGGATCGCCCGGCGGACCGCGTGGTGCGCATCACGCTCGACGCGCCGGGGCTGAACGCCGTGAGCAACGCGATGCACGGTCAGCTGGCGGAGATCTGGAACGCGGTTGATCGCGATCCTGATGCGGACGTTGCCCTGCTGTGCGGCGCGGGTCGCGGATTCTCGGCCGGCGGCAGCTTCGAGCTGATCGAGTCGATCATGTCCGACGAGGCGACGCGCGCGCAGGTGATGCGCGAGGCGCGCGACCTCGTCTTCAACGTGATCAACTGCTCGAAGCCGATCGTTTCCGCGATGCATGGTCCCGCGGTGGGCGCAGGGTTGGTCGCCGGGATCCTCGCCGACGTCTCGGTCGTGGGGCGGAGCGCGCGGATCATCGACGGTCACACCCGGCTCGGGGTGGCCGCGGGCGACCACGCCGCGATCTGCTGGCCGCTGCTGTGCGGCATGGCCAAGGCGAAGTACTACCTGTTGACGTGCGACGACCTCACCGGCGAAGAGGCCGAGCGCATCGGCCTCGTGTCGTTGTGCGTCGACGACGATCTCGTCCACGACCGGGCGCTCCAGGTGGCGGTGCAGCTCGCCAACGGCGCCCAGTCGGCGATCCGACTCACGAAGCAGGTGCTCAACGACTGGTACCGGGCGCAGGCGGCGACCTTCGACGCGTCGCTCGCGTTCGAGTTCCTCGGCTTCGGCGGCGCCGAGGCCCGAGAGGGACTCGCCAGTCACAAGGAGAAGCGGTCCCCGAACTTCAGGGGGCGGGCGTGAGGACGGGTTCGGTGGGCGGGTCGACGCCGGGCGATGTGGCAATCAGGCCCACGGATCCGGACGACTTCGAGATTCCGGACACGTGAAGGTATCGTCGCCGTCCGAGCAACTCGAGGAGGCAACGTGGGGGCATCTGTTCCGTTGGTCGACTACTTGGAGCTGGGCAGCGACCCACACCTCGTGGCCAACCAGTGCACCGACTGCGGGGCACGATTCTTCGACCGCCGCAATGCGTGCGCAGCTTGCGGCGGCACGTCGTTCGAGAAGGCGGCGATCGCAACCGACGGCGAGGTCCGCGCGTTCACGATCGTGTCGATGGCGGCGCCGGGCATCCCGGTGCCATTCGTCGCGGCGGTCATCGACTGCGACGGCACCAGCGTGCGCGGCAACATCATCAACACCGACCCCGATCCCGAGCACGTCCATCTCGGGATGAAGGTGAAGCTGGCGACGTATTCCATCGGCAGTGACGACAACGGGGCAGAAGCCGTCGGCTTCGGCTTCGAACCGGTCTGAATCCCTAGGAGGCATGTGATGGCCGACAACGTCTGGATCCTCGGGATCCACATGACCAAGTTCAGCAAGTACCCCGACAAGGACACCGTCGATCTCGCCGCGGAGGCCGCGATGGCGGCGCTGAAGGACGGCGGCGTGACGATCAAGCAGATGGGCGTGCTCGCCGCCGGCAACCTGATGGGTGGCGCGGGTGGCATCGGGCAGCAGCTGCAGAAGCAGATCGGGCAGACCGGCATCCCCGTGTACAACGTGGCCAACGCGTGTGCCACCGGCGCCACCGCGTTGCGCACCGCGATCATGGCGGTGAAGGCGGGCGAGTGCGACATGGGTCTCGCCGTCGGTGTCGAGAAGCTGGCCGGTGTCGGCTTGCTCGGGGCGGGTGGACGGCCCAAGAGCGACAAGAAGGAGTGGGAGCCCCGTGGCCGTTACGGCGCGGTGGCCACCGTCGACGGTCGCATCGGCACCGAGACGATGCCGGGGGTGTTCGCACAGGTCGGTATGGAGTACGGCCACAAGTACGGCGGCACGTCGTTCGAGCTCTTCGCCAAGATCAGCGAGAAGAACCACGCGCACTCCACGCTCAACCCGTTCGCCGCGTACCAGAAGAAGATGAGCCTCGACGAGATCATGAACGACGTCATGATCGCCTACCCGAACACGCGCCCGATGTGCTCCGCCAACTGCGATGGGGCGGCTGCCGCGGTCGTCGTATCCGACGCGAAGCTCAAGACGCTCGACCCCGATCAGCGGCGCCGCGCCGTGAAGGTGAGCGCGTCGATCCTCACGACCGACCCGTGGCAGGAGGCGTGCCAGATCCTCCCCGACGTCAACACGCTCACGCGCAACGCCGCCGAGCAGGCGTACGCGCAGGCAGGCGTCGCACCGGAGGATCTCGACCTCGTCGAGTTGCACGACTGCTTCGCCACCGCGGAGCTCGTGCACTACGACAACCTGATGCTGTGCGCGCCCGGCGAGGCCGTGCCGTTCTTCGAGTCGGGTGCCACGTGGCGCGACGGCACGACGCCGGTCAACGTGTCGGGTGGCCTCGAGTCGAAGGGTCACCCGATCGCGGCGACGGGCATCGCCAACATCTGGGAGGTCTGCCATCACCTCCGCGGTGAGGCCGGTGATCGTCAGATCGAAGGCGCCACCGTGGGGCTGGCCCACGTCATCGGTCTGGGCTCGGCCTGCGGCGTCCACATCCTCGAAAAGGCCGCCTGATTCTGCGTTCTGGCGTCATCCAGTTCGGATATCCGAACTCGGTGACGCCAGAACGATGGACATGAGCTCCTCGAGGTGGTGCGCGTTCGTGCCGTTCACGTGTTCGAGCGTGAGCAGGCGCTTGTAGAAGAGGTGGGCGTCGTGCTCCCACGTGTAGCCGACGCCCCCGAACACCTGGATGGCGTCGGCGCCGATCCGGCTGAACGCGTCGCCGGCAAATGCCATGGCCATCGTCGCGGCGCGGTGGAGCTCGGCCGGGTCGCCGTCGTCGGCGGCCCACAGCGCGTAGTACGCGCCGGCACGTCCGAGCTCGAGCTCCGTCAGCATGTCCGCACACAGGTGTTGCACGGCCTGGAACGAACCGATCGGACGGTCGAACTGCACGCGTTCGCGGCTGTACGCCACCGCCAGGTCG
>DASZHU010000111.1:0-5199 GCA_035937605.1 Acidimicrobiales bacterium
CCGAGCTGGTGCTCGGTACGTCGGCGGCGTCGATCGACCTCGCCGAGGATCGCGACCGCTGGAACGACCTCTGCGCCCGGCTCGAGATCCCACAGCCGGCGGGTGGCACGGCGACGACGGTCGACCAAGCACTCACGATCACGCAGCGCATCGGGTATCCCGCGTTGGTGCGTCCGAGCTACGTGCTCGGTGGCCGCGCCATGGAGATCGTGTACGACGACGGCGCCCTGCGCGACGCGATGAACGAGCTCGCCGGATTCGGGTCGCTCGGACGTGAGGGCGGGCTGTCGGCCGAGCGACCGGTGCTCGTCGACCGCTTCCTCGAAGACGCCACCGAGGTCGACGTCGACGCGCTGCGGGACAAGACCGGCGCCGTCCTCATCGGCGCGGTGATGGAACACGTCGAGGAAGCCGGCGTGCACTCGGGCGACAGCGCGTGCGCGATCCCTCCGTACTCGTTGTCCGCCGAAACCATCGCCGTCATCGAGGCGCACACACGCGCGATCGCCGAGGCCCTCGACGTCGTCGGTCTGGTGAACGTGCAGTACGCCGTGAAGGGCAACCAGGTCTTCGTCATCGAAGCCAACCCGCGGGCGAGCCGCACCGTGCCCTTCGTGGCCAAGGCGACCGGCGTCCCCCTCGTCAAGGCGGCGGCGCGGGTGATGGTCGGCGCAACCCTCGACGAGCTGTGGAACGAAGGCCTGTTGCGCGAACCAGTCCGCGCCCACGTGGCCGTGAAGGAAGCGGTGCTCCCGTTCAACCGATTCCCCGACGCGGACTCGGTGCTCGGGCCCGAGATGCGCTCCACCGGCGAGGTCATGGGGATCGACCGCACCTTCGGCCTCGCGTTCGCGAAGAGCCAGATGGCGGCCGGCGACCGCTTGCCCACCGACGGGATGGTGCTCCTCTCGGTCGCCGACCGCGACAAGTCCACGGCCGTCGGTGCGGCCCGCAAGTTCATCGAGCTGGGCTTCGCCATCGCCGCGACTGCCGGGACCGCCACCTTCCTCGAGAACCAGGGGATTCCGGTGGCCACGGTGGTCGCCAAGCTCGGGGAGGCCACCGGCGTGGATGCCGTGGACCTGATCTCGAGCGGCAAGGTCGATCTCGTCGTGAACAGCCCTCGCGGGCGCGGGGCCCGAGCCGACGGCGACCACATCCGGGCTGCGGCCGAGCAACATGCGATCCCGTGCCTCACGACTGCCGCCGCCGGTGTCGCCGCGGCCGAGGGCATGGGCGACTGGGCGCGCCACGAGCTGCGCGTGCGCACCCTCCAGGAGTACCACCGTGGCGCGACGGACCAGCTGGAGCTCCAGCTGTGAACCTGGCCACGCGGGTGGCGTCGGTGGAGCTGCCGAACCCGATCATGACGGCGTCGGGAACCAGCGGGCACGGCGCCGAGCTACAGGCGTACTTCCCGCTCTCGCGACTCGGTGCGGTGGTGGTGAAGTCGTTGGCCGCCGACGCGTGGCCGGGCAATCCCGCGCCGCGACTGCACGAGGCCGGCGATGCGATGTTGAACAGCGTCGGCCTGCAGGGGCCCGGGGTTGCGGCGTGGCGGCGCGACGACCATCCCGCATTGCAGGCCGCGCACGCCCGCGTCGTCGTGAGCATCTGGGGACGCACGGTGGAGGAGTACGAGAAGGCCGCGCTCGCGCTGGCCGACGCATCGAGCGACGTGATCGCGATCGAGGTCAACCTGAGTTGTCCCAACCTCGAAGGCGGTCGTCACCTGTTCGCGCATCGCGCCCGCGACACCGCCGACGCGATCCACGCGGTTGCGGCGGTGGTGGAGAGGCCCGTGTGGGCCAAGCTCACCGCGCACGTGACCGACATCGTCGAGATCGTCGGCGCCGCGACGGAAGCCGGCGCCGACGCGGTGACGATCACGAACACGATGCTCGCGCTCGCGATAGATCCCGAGACCCGCCGGCCGCGCCTCGGCGTCGACGGTGGCGGTGGAGGGCTGAGCGGTCCGGCCATCCATCCGATCGCAGTGCGCGCGGTTCGTGACGTCCATGCCGCGCTTCCGGACGCGACGATCGTGGGCGTGGGCGGAGTGGCATCGGGTCTGGACGCGGTGGAGCTGATGCTCGCGGGAGCGAGTGCGGTGCAGGTCGGTACGGCGACGTTCGCCGACCCGAGAGCGCCCGTCGTGGTGCTGGAACAGCTCGAAGGGTGGTGCGCGCGACACGGCGTCGCGTCGGTCGAGGAGCTCATCGGAGGGATGGATGCCTGAGGTCGATGAACAGATCCGCAAGAAGCTGGCGATCGTGCTCGACTTCGACGATCTCGTCGAAGCGCTGCGGGTGGCCAAGGAGCTGCGGCCGTGGTTCGGGACGGCCAAGGTCGGCCTGGAGCTGTACAGCAGCGTCGGCCCCGACGCGATCACCGCGTTGACCGACCTCGGCTACGACGTGTTCGCCGACCTCAAGTTCTACGACATCCCCACGACCGTGAACCGTGCGGCACGCGTCGTCGGTGCGCTGGGCACGCACTATCTGAACTTCCACGCGCAAGGCGGCGCGGCGATGTTGCGCGCCGGTGTGGACGGGTTCAAGCAGGGCGCCGTCGACGCGGGTCTCCCAGAGCCGTGCGCGCTCGCGGTGACCGTGTTGACGAGCGACAGCGACGCGCCTCCCCACATCCTCGGCAAGCGCGTACAAGCTGCGCTCGAGAGCGACTGTGACGGCATCGTGTGCGCAGCGAGTGACGTCAAGGAGGCCAAGCAGTACGGCCCGCGACTCATCACGGTCGTCCCGGGCATCCGGCCCGCCGGAACGCCTCGTCACGAACAAGCGCGCGCGGCTACACCGCGAGAAGCGGTCGATGCCGGGGCGGATCTGCTGGTGATCGGACGGCCGGTCACGAGGGCGGACGACCCCAAGGCCGCGGCCGCGGCCATCGTCGCGGAACTGAGCTAGCTTCGCCGCATGCCTCTTCCTCCCGCCCTGACACCGGAGCAGCGACAGGCAGCGCTCGACAAGGCAGCTGCCGCCCGTCGTGAGCGCGCCGAGCTGAAAGAGAAGCTCAAGATGGGCTCGGTCAACCTCCGCGAGTTGCTCAACCTCGCCGACAACCACGAGGTCGTCGCGAAGATGAAGGTCCTCGCCGTGCTCGAGTCGCTCCCCGGGGTGGGCAAGGTGAAGGCGCGACGAACGATGGAAGAGATCGGCATCAGCGAGACGCGACGCGTCCGCGGTCTCGGCGATCAGCAACGGTCGAAGCTGCTGGACGCGTTCCCGGGCTGACGAGACCGAAGTCCTGATCTCACGGGCTTGCTGATCACCATCTCCGGCCTGCCGGGCGCGGGTACCAGTACGGTCGCTCGGCTCGTCGCCGACGAGCTCGGGCTCGAACGCATCGACGGCGGCACCGTCTTTCGAGCGATGGCCGCCGAGCACGGGCTCGACGTCGTCGCGTTCTCGGAGCTGGCCGAGGGCGACCCCGAGTTCGACCTCGAGCTCGATCAGCGCCTCGCCAACCGCGCCCGGCTCGGCGACGTGGTGCTGGAGTCGCGCCTCGCCGGCTGGATCGCCGAGAACGACAGCCTCGACGGGCTCAAGGTCTGGATCGACGCCGACGAGAAGGAGCGGGCGCGCCGGGTGGCCTCACGGGAGGGTGAAGACCCCGCCGCGGCGCTCGAGGCCAACCGCGCCCGGGAGGCATCGGAGCGCCGCCGCTACCGCACCTACTACGGGATCGATCTCGACGACCGGGCGCTGTACGACCTCATGGTGGACTCGACAGGGCAGGATCCAACGGCGATCGTGGAATCGATCGTCGCCGCGGCCAGGAAGTAGACTGACCAGCCGGTTTCCCTTCAGCAAAGGTGTACACACGCGCATGGCTGCTGGCCGTCACGACACGATGATGAACCCGGCGATCGAGGGTCTGCTCGCCGCCGCCGACTCGAAGTTCCGCCTCGTCACGCTCGGCGCCAAGCGAGCTCGGCAGATCAACTCGTACTTCGGGCAGCTCGGTGAGGGCCTCGGAGCGATCATCCCGCCGCAGGTCACGTCAGTGGCCCGCAAACCGCTGTCGATCGCCTTCGAGGAGATCGCCGCCGGCAAGATCGTACCGGTCGAGCCCGAGCCGGTCGACGATGAGGTCGCCGAGGGCGACGTCTCGAAGTAGCGAGCGACCGTGCTCGAAGGGCGCCGCATCGTCCTAGGAGTCTCCGGGGGGATCGCCGCCTACAAGGCGGTCGAGGTGTGCCGCCGGCTCGTCGACGCCGGCGCGTACGTGGTTCCGGTGCTCAGTGAGGGCGCGCTGCGATTCGTCGGACGCACCACGTTCGACGCGCTCGGCTCCGAGAAGGCGCACACGTCGCTGTGGGACGACGACCATCCCATCCCGCACACGCGCATCGCACAGAACGCGGACCTGGTGCTCATCGCGCCCGCGACGGCGCGCGTGATCGGTACCTATGCCGCCGGCATCAGCGACGACCTGCTCACGAACGTGTTGCTGGCGACGCGCGCCCCCGTCGTGGTGTGCCCCGCGATGCACACCGAGATGTGGGAGCACGCGGCGGTGCAGGACAACCTGCGCACCTTGCGGGCCCGCGGCGTGCACGTCGTGCCGCCGGAAGAGGGGCGGCTCGCAGGTGGCGACATGGGGGCGGGACGCCTCGCCGAGCCGACCGCGATCGTGGCCGCGGTGGAGCGCGTGCTCACCGCCCCGGACCTCGCGGGGCTGGCGGTCCTCATCACCGCGGGCGGCACGCGCGAACCGATCGATCCCGTCCGCTACATCTCGAACCGGTCATCCGGGAAACAAGGCCACGCGCTGGCCGACGCGGCGGCGCAGCGCGGCGCCAAGGTGACGCTCGTGACCACCACCGAGCGCCCCGTCGGGCCGGGTGTCGAGGTGGTGCGTGTGCAGACAGCTGCGGAGATGGAGCACGCCGTGCTGTCGCGCAGCGACGCCCACGACGTGGTGGTGATGGCGGCCGCGGTGGCCGACTTCCGGCCGGTGACCGTCGTCGATCACAAGATCAAGAAGGACGGTGGGGTGCCGCAGATCGTGCTCGAGCCCACCGCCGACATCCTCGCCACGCTCGGCGCCCGCAAGCACCCGGGTCAGACCATCGTGGGCTTCGCCGCCGAGACGAACGAGGTCGTGTCGAACGCCCGCGGCAAGCTGGAGCGCAAGGGGGCCGACCTCGTCGTGGCGAATGATGTAGCGGCCCCGGGC
>DASZHU010000112.1:0-1800 GCA_035937605.1 Acidimicrobiales bacterium
CGCCATCGACACCACGAGGATCGACTGCGGCGCGGTGAAGGTCTGGGCGTTGATGCGTTCGGTGAGAAAGGCGAAGCACACCCCGGCCGCGCCCGCCAGGAACCCCGAGAGTGCGAACCCGAGGGCCTTGACCCGCACCACGCGCACGCCCATCGCCGCTGCTGCCGACTCGTTGTCGCGCACCGCGATGAGCGCTCGGGCGACGCCCTTGTCGCGCCACAATCGGGCGGCCGCGAGCGCGAGTACCAGGAGGCCGAGGCACACGTAGGAGAACGCTTTGTCGGACGAGACGTCGATGCCGAGGAAGGTCGGTCTCGACAGCAGCGTCGAGGCGGGATCCGGCAGCCCGGTGCAGAACGTGTTGCCGACCAACGGCGCCTTCCAACACGTGGTCGGCACGACCGACACCTCCATCAACACTGCGAACGCCAGCGTGCTGACTGCGAGGTACAGGCCTTTGATGCGCAGCGCGGGTAAGCCGACGACCACGGCAACGACGGCGGTGACCGCACCGCCCAACGGCACCAGCAGCACGAGTGGCACGGACTCGCCCAGGTGCGCAGCCACGAGAGCACCGACGGCGACGAATCCGAACTGTCCGAGCGAGAGCTGGCCGGCCCAGCCAGTGAGGATCGTCAGCGAGAGCGCGATGACGGCGAACAACTCGATGCGGCCGTACAAGAACGCGCGCCCTTCGGTCACGAACAGCGGAGCGGCCGCGGCAACGGCGAGCGCGGCGAGCGCACCGGCCATGCCGACTCGCCGCCGTACGACGTCTGCGCCGGCGACATCGGTTGCCCCCGAGAACCGCCACGAGGATCGTTCCTCGTCGCGCGGCCCGACCTTGAGCCCCCGCGCCCGCACCAGCAGCGCGACGAGCAGCACCGCGAAGATCACGACCTCGATGTTCGAAGCCGCCGGCTCGTTGAACGCCACGACGGACTGCACCACGCCGATCCCGATGCCGGCGACGAATGCCGTCGGCAGGCTGACCATCGCGCCGATCAGCGCGGCCGCGAGCGCGCGCACGAGCAGGTCGAGGGGAATCACCTCCGTGAAGGCGCTGCCCTTGGCCGGCGACGCGAGGATCACGGTGATCGCGGCCAACACGCCGGCGATCATCCACGCGAGCGTCGACAACCGTCGCACCGAAATGCCCGCGAGGCGAGCGGACTCGCCGTTCTCCGCCATGGCCCGCATCGCGAGCCCGTGACGCGTGCGCGTGAGGAACAGTGCCAAGGCGACCACGATCAGGGGGGCCACGATGACGGTGAGGATGTCCGACTCGTGGAACGTGTAGTGGTCGAGCTCGAACGACGCCGTGAAGGGGACGGGGAACGGGATGAAGGTCTTCTTCGGACGCACCTGCGGCAGCAGAGTGAGGAGGAAGAGGAACTGCGACAGACCGATGGTCGCCACCATCACCAGCACCCGAGGACGGGCGAAGAGGCGACGCAACAACAGCTCACACGCACCGGCGATGCCGGCCCCGAGCACGAGCACGAACGCGAGCGCGACGCCGTACGGCCAGTGGTGCTCGACCACGAGCGTCGACAGCAGTACGGCGGAGACCGCTCCGAGCTCGCCGTGCGCGAAGTTCACGATCCGCGTCGTCCGGTAGATCAGCACAAGCCCGACCGCGAGCAGGCCGATGTTCAGGCCCTGGATGACGCCGAGCGCGACCGTGGAGACGTGGATCTCCACTACGCCGTCTCGGTCAAGAAAACCGGCCGCAACAAGTCGTTGCGCTCCAACAACTCGGCCGTCGAGCCATCGAACCGCACCTCGCCCCGCTCGAGG
>DASZHU010000113.1:0-9049 GCA_035937605.1 Acidimicrobiales bacterium
CGCCGGTTCTTCGGCATCGGCCCGCAAGACCCAGTCGAGGACTTCGACTTCACCCCGTTCACGCCGGCGTGGGCGCAGGAGCGGTACCTCAACGAGACGCGACCGGCGCTCCGCGACCACGGCATCTGGAGCGGCGAGTTCGCGTACTTCCACGAAGGGTTCGAGGTGCCGGTCTCGGCCCTCTTCCTGGCCCATCACGACGCCGACGGCGCGATCGAGTTCGTGTCGTCAGTGACACGCGACATCAGCGAACGCAAGGCGTTCGAGGAACGTCTCGAGTACCAGGCGACGCACGATCCACTGACCGGGCTGCCCAATCGCACGCTGTTCCTCGACCGGCTCGAGCTCGCCCTCGCCCGCAGCCGCCGCAGTCAGCGGCCGGTCGCGGTGTTGTTCTGTGACGTCGACCAGTTCAAGGTCGTGAACGACAGCCTCGGTCATGGTGCCGGCGACCGGCTTCTCGTCGCGCTCGCGCAACGACTGCGCGACGCCCTGCGACCCGGTGACACCGTTGCCCGCTTCGGCGGCGACGAGTTCGTGATCCTCTGCGACGAGCTCGTCACCGAGCACGACGCGGTTGCGATCGCCGAGCGCGCCAACCGTGCGGTGCACGAGCCGCTGACCGTCGAGCACACCGAGGTGTTCTCGTCGATGAGCATCGGCATCGCCTTCGCCACGGTCAACACGGAACCCGAGACCATGATCCGGGACGCGGACGCGGCAATGTACCTGGCGAAGGAGCGTGGTCGCGCGCGCTACGAGGTCTACGACGAGCGCATGCGGTCGACACTGGTTGAGCGGCTCGACATCGAGACTGCGCTCCGCCGCGCGCTCACGCGCCATGAGCTGCGGGTGGTCTACCAACCGACGATCAACCTTGGCACGGGGCGCATCATGGGCGTCGAGGCCCTGCTGCGCTGGGAGCATCCCGAGCGCGGCCTGCTCGTGCCGTCGGAGTTCATCGACGTCGCGGAGGAGACGGGCCTCATCGTGCCGATCGGCCGCTGGGTCGTCGAGCAAGCGTGCCGGCAGGCGCAGCGCTGGCACATCGCCCACGGCGACGACGGGGCGCTCTTTGTAAGCGTCAACCTCTCGAGCCGTCAGCTCGACACGGCCGCGCTCATCGACAACGTGGCGTCGATCCTGCAGAGCACGGGTCTCGATCCGGGCTTGTTGGGGCTCGAGATCACCGAGAGCGTGGTGATGCGCGATCCGGAGGCTTCGACCACGGCGTTGCGCGCGCTCAAAGAGCTCGGCGTGCGGCTCGCCGTCGACGATTTCGGCACGGGCTACTCGTCGCTCGCGTACCTGCGGCGCTTCCCGGTGGAGCTCCTGAAGGTCGACCGCGCGTTCGTCGACGGCCTCGGCGCGATAGACGGCGACACCGAGGACAGCGCGATCGTCGCGGCGGTCGTGAGCCTCGCCCACACGTTGGGCATGAAGGCGATCGCGGAGGGCGTCGAGACCCAGGAGCAGCTCGACGAGCTGCGCGCTCTGGGCTGCGACATGGCCCAGGGGTACCTCATGTCGAAGCCACTCGCCGCGCCCGCGCTCGACGAGCTGCTCGCACGCGACCTGCGCTGGTGAGGGCCGCGGGCGTCAGCTCCGCGACGCCTTCAACAGGTCACGGATCTCGGTGAGCAGGGCCTCCTGGTTCGTGAGCTCGGGTGGCTCGGCTTCCTCGCCCCGCTTGCGCCGCTCGGCGAGCATGTTCAACGGCTTGACCACGAAGAAGAACACCGCCGCCGCGATCGACACGAACGAGATGAGTGCGTTCACGAACAGCCCGTAGCGGAAAACGCTGCCGTGGATCGTGAAGTGCAGGGTCGTGAAATCCGCCTTGCCCGGGATGCCGACGAGCGGCGTGATGATGTTCTCGACGAGCGACGTGACGACCGCCCCGAACGCGGCGCCGATCACGACCGCGACCGCGAGGTCGACCACGTTGCCCCGCATGATGAACGCCTTGAACTCCTTCAGCACTGTGACCTCCGATTCTCAGGCCCCCGCGTAGGTCGCCAGGGCTTCACTCAACGTCAGGGACAGCACCCCCGGCTCGCGCCCGACGGCCTCGAGCCAGTCGGGTCGGTTGATCGACGCAACCGCGATCGGATACTCGAGCGGCGAGGACTGGGTCGCGAGGCGAACGAAGTTCGTCGCGTAGTCGGGCGGCCGGATGTCGCGCGACAGATCGGCGAGCGCGAACGGGTCGGGCGGAGCAGGTGCGGTGCTGTCCACCGCCGCCACCACCGATGGTCCGGGCCCGGTGCCGCCGCCGAGGATGCCGGGGCCGTCGAAGAGGATGGCGCCGCACACCGCATCGGGACGCGCGCCGGCGAGAAGCAACGCGATGTACGCGCCGAGCCCGCGCCCGAGCACCGTCGCCTCGCCGAGATACCGCAGCGCCGTGTCCGCGTCGGCGAGCAACATCTCGGCGGTGTAGCCGCCACCGGATGGCACCGTCGACGCGCCGTGACCGACGAAGTCGAGCGCGTGGATCGGCCCCGGCCACTCGTCGAGGTACGCCGGCGCGGCCGCGGGTGAGCGCTCGGCGAGGCCGTGGAGCAGCAACAGGGCGCGTCCCTCGCCGCCGCGTAGCTCGTGGAGCGCGAGGTCGGAACGCGCGTGCCGCAGCCGCACCACCGGTGCAGGGTTTTCGGTGATCTCCGGTGCGGGACGCGAGGCCGGCTCCCCGACCCCGACCGGTCCCCACGAGCCACCGCCGGTGGGCGCGGGCCCGACGAAGTCGAGCACGAGGTCTGCGATGCGACGCGGGTGCTCGATGTGCACGAAGTGGCCGCTGTCCTCCATGGGCACGACGGTTCCGCCCGGGGGCAGGAACCGCGCGACGTCTTCGGGCTGCGTCCCCCACCCCATCGTCTCCCCGACGAGACCGAGCACCCCGAGCACGGGCATGGCGAGGCCCGGCATCCGCATCATCGACCACTCGGGCCGCCAGGGGCCGAAGCCGCCGAACCGCATGATCGGATCGAGCTTCCAACGCCACTGGTCCGGCCCGACCTCGCGGCCACCGATGGTCACGAGGTAGCGCAGCCAGTCGAGCGTGAGTCGCGGGTTCATCCGTTGACGGCGCTGCGCCAGCTCGTCGATCGTCCCCGGCTTGCGCTCCTTGTCCGATGCCGAGGCGCGGTGGTCGAGCCACGCCCGCACCTCGCCCGCGAGAAGCCGCGTGCGCTCGTGGTCGGGCACATCGGGCCAGCTCCGCCGCGACGGCAAGCCGTCGAGGTTGACGAGATGCGTGCAGCGGTGCGGCAGCGCTTCGGCGAGCTGCATCACGACGCTGCCACCTTTGGAATGCCCGATGAACGGGATGGGGCGGCGGGTGGTGGAATCGAGCACGGCCAGGGCGTCGCGAACGTCGCTGTCCCAGCTGTACAGCACGGCGTGATCGGAGTCGCCGTGGCCCCGTTGGTCCCAGCTCACGACTCGCCAGCCCGCATCCGCGAGCAACGGGGCGAACACGTCGTAGGTGCCGGCGAAGTCGAAGCCGCCGTGGGCGAGCAGCAATGGCGGCGAGCCCTCGTCGCCCCACTCCCACACCGAGAGCTGCAACCCGTGATCGCTGACCCCGCGCCGGCGATCGGGCCGCCGCGCCCCGGGATACGTGATGCCGCTCATGTCGCCGGCACGCTACTGGGGGGTCCAGGTGGGTCGGACGAGCCGCCGCCGAGTGAGATCGTGTCGCGGGTCGGACGAGCCGCCGCAGGGGCGCAGCCCGGGCGGCCGTTCGACAGCACGTTCGAGCGAGCCGAAGGCGAGTGAGATCGTGTCGCGGCTAGGTGACACACGTCATCTTCACAGCACACCATCTGTTCTGGATGATGAGCGCATGGCCCAATCGCGCCCCTCTGTGCTCGTTCGTCTCGCGCGTGTGACGGTGCGGCGACGCCGGCTGATCCTCGTCGGGGCCGTGATCGCGTTCGCCGTGTCGGGCGCACTCGGCGGCGGGGTCGCCTCGAAGTTGTCGTCCGGCGGGTTCGACGACCCCGGCGCCGAGTCGACGAAGGCCCAGCAGTACCTCGACACGCACTTCAAGCAGGCCGGGATGCCGAACGTCGTCCTGCTCGTCACCGCGGACCCCGGACGCACGGTGGACAGCCCCGATGTGGTCGCGACTGGCCAGGCCTTGACTGCGGAGCTGGCGCACGAGCACGGGATCACGTTCGCGGCGTCGTACTGGAGCACCGACGACGCGCCGCCGCTCAAAACCGCCGACGGCCGTCGGGCCCTTGTGTTTGCCCGCTACGACGGCAACTCGGACCAGGTCAACAAGGCGATGAACGTCCTCGGCCCCAAGTACACACGGTCGGGCAATGGCGTCACCGTCGGGGTGAGCGGTTTCGGCGAGATCTTCCGCGAGGTCGGCACGACGATCGAGCACGACCTCGTCCGGGCCGAGATGATCGCCCTTCCGATCACGCTCGTGCTGTTGCTGCTTGTGTTCGGCAGCGGGGTGTCGGCGTTGCTGCCACTCGCGATCGGCGCGTTGTCGATCGTCGGCACGTTCCTCGTACTGCTCGTGATCAACACGTTCACTGAGGTGTCGGTCTTCTCGTTGAACCTCACGACGGGAATGGGCCTCGGGCTCGCGATCGACTACAGCCTCTTCATCGTCTCGCGGTATCGCGAGGAGCTGCGTGCGGGCTTCGAGCCGCACGTGGCCGTGGAACGCACCGTCGCGACGGCGGGCCGCACGGTCGGCTTCAGTGCGTTGACCGTCGCCGCGTCGCTCTGCGCGCTGCTCGTGTTCCCGCTCGCGTTCCTGAAGTCGTTCGCATACGCCGGCATCGCCGTGGCGGCACTCGCCGGTGTCTACGCGGTGATCGTGCTGCCGGCGATGCTCGCCGCGCTCGGGCGGCGCGTCGACGCGCTGACGCTGCGGCGTCACTCGATTCATCCGCCCGAGGAGGGCTTCTGGCACAACGCCGCGGTGCGGGTGATGCGCCGGCCGATCCCCTTCGCGACTGGCGCCGTGCTCCTGCTGCTCTTCCTCGGCAGCCCCGCGCTCCGCATGCAGCTCGGCCTGCCGGACGATCGCGTGCTCCCGCCGGACAAGCCTGCGCGGCAAGTGGCCGACGTGATCCGCAAGGAGTTCAACTCGCAGGAGGCGGGCGCGTTGTCCGTCGTCGCGCCCGGGCTCGACGCCCCGGCGCACATCGCGGAGATCGACGCGTACGCGGTCCAGCTGGCGGCGCTCCCGGGCGTGTCGCGGGTCGACACGTCGACGGGCAGCTACCTGCACAATGGCCCGGCGATCCCGGCGGATCCTTCGTCGCCGCTGTACACGCGCTTCACCGGCACCGCCGGCACGTTCCTCAACGTCGTGCCCACGGTCGAGCCGCTCTCCGCACAGGGCGAGCAGTTGGTCGCGAACGTGCGGGCGCTGCATCCGCCGTTCAAGGTGGAGGTGGCCGGGATGTCCGCGCAGCTGGTCGACTCGAAGGCCGGCCTGCTCTCGAAGCTGCCGATCGCGCTGCTGATCATCGCCGCGATCACGTTCGTGCTGATGTTCTTGATGTTCGGGAGCGTCGTGGTTCCCGCGAAGGCCGTCGTGCTCAACCTGCTCAGCCTGACGGCGACGTTCGGCGCGATGGTGTGGATCTTCCAGGAAGGTCATCTCTCGGGCCCGCTCGGGTTCACACCCACCGGGTTCCTCGACTCGACGACACCGATCCTGATGTTCTGCGTCGCGTTCGGGATGTCGATGGACTACGAGGTGTTCCTGCTGTCGCGCATCAAGGAAGAGCACGACCGCACCGGCGACAACGTGCGCAGCGTCGCCGTCGGGCTCGAGCGAACGGGCCGCATCGTCACCGCGGCCGCAGTGCTCATGGCCGTGGTCTTCCTGTCGTTCGCGACATCACAAGTCAGCTTCATCAAGCTGTTCGGCATCGGTCTCGCGCTCGCGGTGCTGATGGACGCCTTCGTGATCCGCGGGTTCCTCGTGCCTGCCTTCATGCGCCTCGCCGGCGAGATCAACTGGTGGGCACCGACGTTCCTGCGAAGGGTTCACGACCGGATCGGCATCCGCGAGCACCTCGAGCTCCCACCGCTGGTGCTTCCCGATCCGCCCGCCGAGCCTGGCGTTCCCACGCTGGTCAACGGGCGTCCTCGCCGTGACCGGCCGCTCGTCGCCGCCGGACGCGAGAAGATCAATGCGTGACCTCGGGCCGCCTTCGTGTCTTGCTCGTCGACGACGACGCCAAGATGGTCGAGCTCGTTCGCAGCATCCTCGCTGACGAAGGCTTCGACGTGGTCGGGCTCACGACCCCGATCGACGTCGTCGGCTCGGTCGCGGAGTTCGACCCGCACGTCGTCGTGCTCGACGAGGTCATGCCCGAGCGCGACGGCCTCGACGTCGCCGAGGAGATCCGCGAGCAGCGCCCGACGCAGCCGATCGTCATCTTCAGCTCGCTGTTCGATCGCCGCCTCAGCTTGGAGACGGAGCGGCGCGGCTACGTCTACTGCGAGAAGGCCGGCGGCATCGACCAGCTCGAGGAGGCCATCAGACAGGCGGTGGGCGATGCGACCTGACGACGTGCTGCCGCATCGGCCTCCGTTCCTGTTCGTCGACGAGATCGACGAGGTCGTTCCGGGCGTGTCGGCACGGGGCCGGTGGCGTCTCACGGGGGACGAGGCGTTCTTCACCGGTCACTTCCCGGGGCGCCCGACCCTGCCGGGCGTGCTGATGGTCGAGGCGCTCGCGCAGCTCGGCGGGATCGCGGTGCTCAGCGACGACCGCTACGCGGGCAAGCTGCCGTTGTTCGGCGGCATCGACAAAGCGCGCTTTCGCGCGCAGGTCGGGCCGGGCGACACGCTCGAGCTGCAGACGACGATGGAGCGCCTCGGCGCAACCGCCGGCCGCGGCCGTGGTGTTGCTCGCCTCGGGGACAAGGTCGCCTGCGAGGCGACGATGCTCTTCGTGGTCGTCAGTGCCTGAGGGTCAGGCTTCCTCGCGTGACATCTCTTCGAGGCAACGCCGGATCTCCGACACGCGGAAACGCCGGTGGCCGCCCAGCGTACGGATCGCCGTGAGCTTGCCCGCTCTCGCCCACCGGGTCACCGTCTTGGGGTTGACCCGGAACAGGGCAGCGACCTCTGACGGGGTCAGCAGCGCCTCAGGAGCATCGAAGTCGTCGGTCTGCGCCATCTGGTCGTGTCCTTCTCTCGGTGGACTGCGACCCCTTGGGCAGCATGTCCGGTTCCTCCCTGGAAGATAAGAGCGCACCGTCGAGCGAGCCATAGCCCGATGGGGTCATTTGTGACGTTGCGGAGGACTAGTCACTGCGCTGGCGCGCCTCGCTCCCGCCGGCGCGTTCGAGCCCCGTAGCGTGCAGCGCATGGGTACGGAGCTGCTCGACGTCATGGCGGCGCACGGCGCCGAGCAGGTGGCGTTCGCCGCCGACGACGAGACGGGGCTGAGGGCAATCGTCGCGATCCACTCGACGGTGCTCGGTCCCGGCCTCGGCGGCACGCGCTTCTATCCGTTCGCGTCCGAGCGCGATGCGCTCGTCGACGTGCTGCGCCTCGCGAAGGGCATGGCGTACAAGCACGCCGTGTGTGGGAACGATCTCGGCGGCGGCAAGGCGGTGATCATCGGCGACCCGCGAACGATGCGGTCGGACGCCCTCATCACGGCCTACGCCCGGTTCGTGAACCGCCTCGGGGGCCGCTACCTCACGGCCGAGGACGTCGGCACCACCCAGGCCGACATGGACCTCATCCGCACGATCACGCCCCACGTGACGGGTACCAGCGAGGCACTCGGCGGCTCCGGCGATCCGTCACCGGCGACGGCGTGGGGCGTGTACCACGCCCTGCGCGCCGTGGCCGAGCGTCTCTGGGACGATCCGTCACTCGCCGGGCGTCACGTCGCGATCGCCGGAGTCGGCAAGGTCGGCGCAGCGCTGGCTCGCCATCTCGCCGAGGTCGGCTGCCGGCTGACGCTCGCCGACGTGCGTACAGAGGTCGTGACGGCGCTCGCGGCCGAAGTGGATGCCGCGGTGGCGAGCCCCGATGCGATCCACGGTGTCGAGTGCGACGTGCTGAGCCCGTGCGCACTCGGCGCGGTGCTCGACGGGCGAACGATCCCGGCGCTCAGGTGCGCGGCCGTGTGCGGCTGCGCCAACAACCAACTCGCGACCGATGACGACGGCCGGCGGATGGCGGCCGCCGGAGTGCTGTACGCGCCCGACTACGTGGTGAACGCGGGTGGCGTGATCAACATCGCCGACGAGCTCCGCGGCGATGGTTACGACCACGACCGGGCGCTGAGAACCGTGGCGACCATCCACGACACGCTCCGCCGCGTCTTCGAGCTGGCCGACGCCGAGGGCGTCACGCCGGCCGCCGCCGCCGACCGCCTCGCCGAACACCGCCTCCTCTCGAAACCCCATGGAAGGAGCAGTCAGCCTTCGTAGGGGAAGCCGAGATCGGGGGCGGTGACCAGCGGGATGAACGCGATGCCGTCCTCGGCGCATCTCGCCTCCGCCGTACCCCCCCGGTCCACGACGGGGATGGCGATGAGCGGCTCGGCTCCGAACGCCCGCACCGCGGCCGCAGCCTCCAGGAACGCGACGCCCCGGGTGATCGCGTCGTCGGTGAGCGCGACCCGATCGCCGGGGTGCAACGCGCCCGCGATGCGCCCGCCGGCGCCGTGATCCTTCTCCTCCTTGCGGACGCTGAAGCTCCGCAGCATCCGGCCACGGGTCGCGGCGATCGCCGCGACCGAGAACGCGATGGCATCGGCGCCCATGGTGAGCCCGCCCACGGCGGTGATGTCGTTCGGGAGCACCTCAAGAAAGGCGTCGGCGACCAGGAGCATCCCATCGGGCGAGCAGGTGGTCTGCTTGGCGTCGATGAACCAGTCGCTCTGCTTTCCTGACCGCAGGGTGAACTCGCCGCGGCGCACCGAATGCTTCAGCAGGTGATCGACAAGGACCCGGTTCATCGGTGTCGAAGTTAGCGATGTGCCGCCTGGAACGCTGACCCTATGATCCGACCAGTGGGTCGAGCTCGGGTTCTCGCG
>DASZHU010000114.1:0-2845 GCA_035937605.1 Acidimicrobiales bacterium
GCGCTCGGGCTCGCCGAGGCGGGCGCGCACGTCGTGTGCGCGGCTCGCACCGAGGCGGACATCGTTCGCGTGGCCGACGACGTCCGGTCGCTCGGACGACGTGCCATCGCCGTGCCGACCGACGTCATGCAGACCGATCAGCTCGAGCGGCTGGTGTCGGCGGCGCTGGAGGAGTTCGGGCGCATCGACGTGCTCGTCAACAATGCCGGCGGCACGCCGCCTCGGCCTGCGCTGCACACCAGCGAGGCGTTCTTCGAGAACGCACTACGGTTCAACGTGACGGCCGCCTTCCTGTTGTCGAAGCTCGTGGCGCGCCCGATGGTCGACACGGCGGGCGGTGGTGCGATCGTGAACATCTCGTCGCGGTCGAGCGACATGGTGCAGCCGAGCTTCGTCGCGTACTCGGCCGGCAAGGCGGCGCTGAACATGATGACGCGAACGCTCGCAGTCGAGCTCGCACCGCGCGTGCGCGTCAACGCGATCGGCGTGGGTGGCGTGGCGACCGAGGCGCTCGAGATGGTGTTGACGAACGCCGACCTCCGCGCCCAGTTCGAGGCCAACACGCCGATGCGTCGTCCCGGGACGCCGGAGGACATCGCCTGCGCGGTGCTCTACCTCGCGTCGCCGGCGTCGTCGTGGGTGACGGGCAAGATCTTCCAGGTCGACGGCGGCACCGAGTCGCCGTCCATCACCGTCCCGGTCCAGCCCCTCGAACCGACGCCCTCATGAATTGCCCAGCGGGCGTGGTCAACGCTTCGCGGTGAACGTGATCGGGAGGGTCCGGAGGCCGCGGATCACCATGCGTTCGCTCCACACAGCGGGCCCGGCGAGTGCGATGTGGTCGAGGCGGGCGACCAGCGCGCGAAGTGCGAGCTCGGCTTGCAGCCGTGCGAGGTGCGCGCCGAGACACGAATGCACGCCCATCCCGAACTGCAGGTGGTGACCGGCGTCGGGCCGGTCGATGTCGACGTCGTCCACGTCGGCACCCCAGCGCTCGGGATCGCGGTTGGCGGCGCCGACGCAGCAGTAGATGACTTGGCCGGCCTCGACCACCCGGTCGCTCATCTCGATCGGCGCGGTCGCGATCCGGCGCACGAACTGGTTGGGGCCGTCCCAGCGCAGGAACTCGTTGACGGCGTTGGGAAACCGCGACGCGTCGTGGTCGAGCGCCTCTCGCTGTTCGGGAAAGTTCAGCAGCGCGAGCAGGCCGGTGCCGATGAGCGCGGTGGTCGGTTCGTGGCCGGCGACGTACAGCGTCACCAGCTGCGCGACGAGCTCGTCGCGGGTGAGGCGGTCGCCCTCCTCTTCGGCGTGGACCAGCTCGGTCATGATGTCGTCGGCCGGGTTGCGGCGCTTCTCCTCGATCTGGTCGACCAGGTAGCGCTCCATCTCGTCCAGCAGCTGAAAGCAGTGCGCGCGCTCGTCGTCGCTGATGAGCGGATCGAGGTTGCGGGCCACCGCGGACGTCCAGTCGCGGAACAGCGGCGAGTCCTCCTCGGGGATGCCGAGCATCTCGCAGAAGATCGCGACCGGGAGCGGGTAGGCGAAGTCGGCGATCACGTCCATCTCTCCGCGGCCGACCAGCACGTCGAGCGCGTCGTCGACGCGCCCGCGGATCATCTCGCGCAGGTCGTCGATGGCGCGGATGCCGAACGGCTGCTGCAACAGCCGGCGAAGGCGCGCGTGATCGGGGTCGTCGCGCAGCACGAGCGTGTCGGCCTTGCCGCTGCCGCGCTCGGCCATGCGGGTGCGCTCGGATTCGACCGCGGCGGTCGGTCGGGCCTGGTCGAGCTCGACGCTGATCGTCGGGTCGCGGAGCACGCGCGCCACGTCGTCGTAGCGCGTCAGCACCCAACCTTCGAGCAGGTCCGACCAGTGCACCGGGTCGGATGTGCGAAGGCGGGCGTACTGTGCGTAAGGCGACTCGACGTAGCCCGCTTCGAAGGGATCGAACGCCACGGCGGTGCTCACACGTCGGCTCCGGTGAGCCAAGGGCGACCCGCCGCCCGCAAGCTGTCCCATTTCGACAGGTCGACGTCGGTTTGGCCGAGCTCGTCCGCCGTTGGTCCGACCTGGTCGGCGAGCGGACGGAGCGCGTCGGTGTCGAAGCCGTAGAAGTCGGCGGCGTTCAGCCCGAGGATCGCGCCGGTCTCGTTCGCCGGGATGTCGTGGAACGCGTCGCGCAGCCACTTGCGTGTGTGTGGCCACGTGCCCTCGGGATGTGGGAAGTCGTTGCCCCACATGAGGTTGCCCACGCCGATCTCGTAACGGCGGGCGAGCTCACGTCGGCGCGT
The DNA here is from genome assembly GCA_035937605.1 of Acidimicrobiales bacterium. Lineage (GTDB taxonomy): Bacteria > Actinomycetota > Acidimicrobiia > Acidimicrobiales > JACDCH01 > DASUCS01. The sequence goes on from DASZHU010000114.1 coordinate 2,295, forward strand.
GTTCGATGCGCCGATACCGCAGTTGCGATCGAAGTACGCGCTCGGTCGAAGGCTGAGCCCGGCCGTGAGCTGTTCGCCCAACTTCCTGGCGCCGTGCTCGCGGTCGTAGGCGGTGTCCATCATCCAGAGGAGGTCGGCCGCCCAGAACGCGCCGCACTCGGTGACCACGAACCGCAGCGTCGGGTGGCGCTCGAACACGCCCGACCACAGGAGGAAGTGCAGGGGTCGCGCCGACCACCAGCGCACCTCGGTCACGTACATCCCGACGTACGGACCGTACGACGCCTTGTCGGCCGCGCCCGAATGCACGTGGATCGGCATCTGCAGGTCGGCGCACGCCGACCAGATGGGCTCGTACATCGGATCGTGGTACGGGGGATACGGCGCCCACATCGAGGGGATGAGGATGCCGCCGCGCAGACCCGACTCGCGCGCCCGCGTGATCTCGGCCACCGCGGCGTCGACGTCGTAGACCGGGACGATCGCGACGCCGGCCCGTCGGTGTGGGCTCGCGTTGCACAGCTCGGCCAGCCAGCGGTTGTGGGCACGCG
>DASZHU010000115.1:0-1681 GCA_035937605.1 Acidimicrobiales bacterium
CGAGTCCCGAACGCTTGCCAGACTCTCACGCTCGCGAGAGTCGTCCAGTAGATCGCGAACACAAACCTCCACGCCGGGCGACTCGCAACCACGACCCAGACCCATGCTCCGACGGCCAGAACGCCCCCGGTCACGGCACCTACCTTCGTTCGTCCGAACCGCTCGAAGCTGCGCAGCCGGTCATCGACTCGCTCAACACCAAATCTGACCGCTACAGCAACGGTCACGCCGGCTGCACTCGCCGTGGCCACCACCGTCCACGACCCGGCGGCAATGCCAAGAAGAAGAACGAGCGCGAGCACCACCACGGTGATCGGAAGAACGCCACGCGACAGCCCCCTCCCCTCCACGACTAGAAGTTCTCTTCGCTCCCGCAAGGAACCTGCCGAGGTCGCAGGTATCGCTCGTGCCGTGCGGGCACATTTCCACGGCGATGCGTATTGTCACCGGGTGGCTCTGAGCGAGCGCGACACGGAGTTCCTTCGGGGTCACTCGTCCGCGGCGATGATCACCGTCGGCAGCGACGGAGTCGCCAAGGTCGCGCGGGTCGGGATCGCCTTAGTGGACGACGCTCTTAGGAGCAGCGGCGCGCGCGACCGAGTCCGAACCGCACGACTCCGTCGTGACCCTCACTGCACGTTGTTTGTCTTCGATCCAGGGTTCGCGTGGCTGGCGTTGGAAGCGACTGTCACCATCCTCGACGGCGCGGACGCGGCCAAGCACAACCTGCGGCTGTTCCGCGAGATGCAAGGCAAGCCGACGGGGTCCTTGAGCTGGTTCGGAAACGACCTCGATGAGGAGCAGTTCTTGCGCGTGATGATCGACGAGCAGCGCCTGATCTATGAGTTCGCGGTGGATCGCACCTACGGGTTGTACTGACCAAAACGACGGCCCCGAAGTCGCGATCCCGGATCCTCGCAGGGTAGCTATCTGACATGGCGTCGGAGCTCGAGAAGTTGTCGTTCACGTCGGCCTCGACGTTTCGGGCCTGGCTCGAGGCCAACCACGATACGTCTCCCGGCATCTGGTTGATGATCGCCAAGAAGGGCAGCGGCGTCGACAGCGTCACCTACGAAGAGGCGGTCGATCAAAGCCTGTGCTTCGGGTGGATCGACGGACAGAAGGCCAAGCACGACGACACGTACTTCTTGCAGCGCTTCACGCCTCGCACCAAGCGCAGTCGCTGGTCGAGAATCAACACTGAGCGCGTCGCTCGGCTCGTCACGGCGGAGAGGATGCACCCCGCCGGGCTGCGCCAGGTCGAGGCTGCGAAGGCCGACGGCCGATGGGAGGCCGCGTACGCCGGCCAGGCCACTGCCTCCGTGCCCGACGATCTCCAGGCTGCGCTCGACGCGTCGCCCACTGCCGCTGCTCTTTTCGCTGAGCTCGACAGCAGGAACCGCTACGCCGTCCTCTACCGCATCGGCTCTGTCAGGAAGCCTGAGACCCGCGCGAAGAAGATCGCGGGCTTCGTCGCTGATCTCGAACAGGGCAACACCCCTCACCCGCGCAAGTAGCAATAGACCCTTGCCTCTCTGACAGCGAGACAACGAGTCGCCACGTCTTTCGGAGGTGAGCCGTAGGAATCGCGATGGTGGTGCCGTCTTCGTACGAGCTGCGTCCTATGCCGCTCGGGTCTTCGTGGCGTGTTCGTCGAACACGTCGATGAACGTGCGGCAGA
>DASZHU010000116.1:0-2469 GCA_035937605.1 Acidimicrobiales bacterium
TCTCTCGGTTTCGGAAACGAGGAACGAACGATGACTTCGAAGACGCGGAGCACCCGCGCGCGGGCGCTGTCGCTGCTCGTCCTGATCGTGTTGCTGTGCGGGACGGTTACCTCGACGATGATGCTCCGCAACCTCGTGCGGAACCAGGAGCGCGATCTCCTGCGCGAGCGAACCGCCGAGGCCGGCTTGTTTCTCTCGAACGCGGTCTCGTCGGCCAAGCCGACGCTCGAGGTATTGGGTGCGACGTACTTGGCCGATCCCGGTGGCAACGTCGCCAAGACGCTGACCAAGGGCTTCGCGGCTGCGACCGGAAGCACCGTCGCAATCGTCGTGCCCGACCAAGACCGGTTGGTCGCGCGGGTAGCCGGCGGCCCGGGCGTGGCTGCGAACGGCACCCTGACCGGGGCGCGTGCCGACCTCGTGCGACGTGCCATCCGGGCCAAGGATCTCGTGACCGACGTGATCGGCAAGACGCCCGACAACAAGACGTTGTTGGGACTCGCGGTCGCGCTCCCGAACGGCGTGACCGCGTACGAGGAGCAGAAGATCGATCCGACCCAGCTCAGCTCACCGAGTGCAAAGTCGCCCTTCGGTGAGATCTGGGGCGCGGTCTTCGCGTCGCCAACCGCGAACAATTCGAAGTTGCTCTTCCTCACCGCGCCGCGCCTTCCTCTGCACGGTGCGGTCGAGAGCCGGCGCCTCGACATCGGTGGCGACCAGTGGCTCTTGGTCGCGTCGGCGCGGACCTCGCTCGGCGGATCGCTCGCGGGCAAGGCCCCGTGGATCGTGTTCGCGCTGGGTGTGTTGCTCTCGCTGGTCGCGTTCGCCGCAGTCGACGTCTTGCTGCGCCGCCGGGCCTACGCCTTGGCGCTCGTGGACGAACGCACTGCGACGCTCCGGCGGACGATGACCGAGCTCGAGGCGGCGCGCACGAACGCGGAAGCGGCCAACCAGGCCAAGAGTGAGTTCCTCTCGCGGATGAGCCACGAGCTGCGCACCCCGCTCAACGCGGTGCTCGGGTTCGCGCAGGTGCTCGAGCTCGGCGACCTCACCGACCCGCAGCGGCAAGCGGTGACCCAGATCAGCAAGGGCGGCCAGCACCTCCTCGAGCTGATCAACGACGTGCTCGACATCTCTCGTATCGAGACCGGCAACCTCACGCTCTCCTCGGAGCCCGTGCTCGTCGCCGACGTGGTCGACGACGTGCTCGATCTCGTCGAGCCGCTCGCCGCACAACGCGACATTCGTTGCACGGCCGCGCGCGGCGACGGCGAGGTGACGTACGTGCTGGCCGATCGCCAACGACTCAAGCAGATCCTGCTCAACCTGCTGGCGAACGCGGTGAAGTACAACCATCAGGGCGGCGCGGTCACGATCTCGTGCGAACCGGCCGATGACGGCCGGCTCCGCATCAACGTGACGGACACGGGGCCCGGAATTCCCGCCGACCGCCGCGATCGACTCTTCGAGCCGTTCGACCGGCTCGGCGCCGAGCAGACCGGCGTCGAGGGGGCGGGCATCGGCCTCGCCTTCTCGCGTCGCCTCGCCGAAGCGATGGACGGTGTACTCGACGTCAACACCGTCGAGGGTGAAGGCAGCACGTTCTGGATCGAGCTGCAGCGCACCGAAAGCCCGGTCGAACGCCACGAACGCACCAGCGGAGGTACGGCCGTCGCGCCGCCCGCTTCCTTCACCGATCAGCGGTACACCGTGCTCTACGTAGAGGACAACCTCGCCAACGTCAAGCTCATCGAACACGTGCTCGACTACCGGCCCGATGTCCACCTGATCACGGCGATGCAGGGTCGCCTCGGGATCGAGCTCGCGTTGCAACACCGGCCCGAGCTCATCCTGCTCGACCTCCATCTTCCCGACGTCGGCGGCGAGACGGTCCTCAGCGAGCTGCGCGCGCACGGCGACACCGCGACGACCCCGATCATCGTTCTCACCGCGGATGCGACGGAACGCCAGCACACGCGGCTGCTCGCGGCCGGTGCGACCGCATACCTCACGAAACCGATCGACGTTCGCCAGCTGCTCGAGCTCGTCGATCAGCAGCTCGCGCATGTGGGCTCGTTGAGTACCATCGGCGATCCCACGCTGGCTCGCCGCACCTGAGCAGCTCGGCGCCACGCGCGTCGAATGCGCCGCTCGTAGCATGGTCGGCTTGCATCTTTCGAGCGTGGTCGTGCTCGCCGCCGGGTTGGGTTCCCGGTTCGGCGGCTTGAAGCAGTTGGCGCCGGTGGGCGCGAACGGGGCCGCAATCATGGACGTGCTCGTGGAGCGGGCCGCGGTGGCCGGTTTCGAGCGCGCGGTGATCGTCGTGAGCCCGGACACGACCGGGCCGGTGCGCTCGCATCTCGAGGCCATGGGCGAGACGCGGATCCCGGTGGCCCTTGCCGTGCAGCCGTGTCAACTGGGGACGGCCGACGCGGTGCTCGCCGCTCGGGACGCAGTGGACGGATCCTT
>DASZHU010000117.1:0-8781 GCA_035937605.1 Acidimicrobiales bacterium
CGGATCGCTACGCGGCCCGGGTGCACGAGCTGATCACCGTGCTCACCGATGCCGCGCAGCACTGGGCCCCCGACGATCATCTCGAGCGCGACGACGTCGGCTCGATCCCGAGGGTGAACGTGAGCATCAAGCCGACCGCACTTGCCGCGCACTACGAGCCCCTCACCCGCGCCATCGGGATCGATCAAGCCAAGGCTCGAATCCGCCCGCTGCTGGAGCTGGCGCGCGGTCGAGGTGCGTTCGTGCACTTCGACATGGAGCACTACGACGCGAAGGATCTCACCCTCCAGGTCTTCCGCGAGCTCCTCAGCGAACCGGAGTTCGCCGACGTCGAGTCGGGCATCGTCGTACAGGCGTACCTCAAGGACAGCAGGGACGATCTCGCCGACCTCATCGCGTGGTCGTCGCGACGGACACGCCCGATCACGGTTCGGCTCGTGAAGGGCGCGTACTGGGACACCGAGACGGTCGCCGCCAAGGCGGAGGGATGGCCGGTGCCCGTCTACGAGCACAAGGAGCAGACCGACTCGAACTACGAGCGCTGCGTGCGCCTCCTGCACGACCATCACGGAGAGGTCCGCGCCGCGTTCGGAACCCACAACCTCCGATCGCTCGCGTACGCCGTGACGTACGCCCGCTCGAAGGGCATCGCCGACACGGGCTTCGAAGTGCAGATGCTGTACGGCATGGCCGAGCCGATGCAGGCGGCCGTGCGCAGGAAGGGTCTGCGCCTCCGCGTCTATGCGCCCGTCGGCGCGCTGGTGCCCGGGATGGCGTACCTCGTTCGCCGGCTGCTGGAGAACACGAGCAACGAGAGCTTCGTCCGGCACCGGTTTGCGGAGGGGCGAGCCCTCGACGAGCTGTTGACACCGCCGGGAATCGATCCGCTGCCCGCGCGCGAGCCGGCGTCGCCGAGGCTCGAGACCGACGCGGGCGACCCCTCGCCGTACGAGCCCGAGCCGGTCGCGGAGTGGCGCCAGGCGGATGCTCGAGCGCGGTTCGCGGTGGCGATCGACCGCGCCGGCGCGGCGCCGGCGCTCGATGTTGCCGCGCTGGTGGGCGACTCGGCGGTGCGAACCGACCGAACGATCGACAGCATCGACCCGGGCGACACGGGCCGGGTCATCGCGCGCAGCGCGGCGTGCACGGCCGAGCATGCCGATGCGGCGGTGGCGGCCGCGGTGGCCGTGGAGAGCAGCTGGCGCCGGACGCCGTCCCGCGATCGAGCCGCCGTCCTCTTTCGTGCCGCCAGCTGGTTGCGAGGGCGACGCGACGAGCTGGCCGCGCTCGAGGTGTTCGAGGCCGGCAAGCCGTGGGACCAAGCCGACGCCGATGTCTGCGAGGCGATCGACTTCTGCGAGTACTACGGGCGCGAGATGCTCCGACTCGACTCCTCGGCCGCGGACCGCGTGCAGTCGCCCCCCGGTGAGCGCAACCGGCTCGTGTACCAGGGCAAGGGTGTCACCGCGGTGATCGCGCCGTGGAACTTCCCGCTCGCGATCCCTACGGGAATGAGCGCTGCCGCGCTGGTCGCGGGCAATCCGGTGATCCTGAAGCCCGCTGAGCAGACGCCGGCGATCGCGTCGCGTCTCGTCGAGGCGTTTCGTGCCGGCGGCGCGCCTGCCGGGGTCGTCCAGTTCCTTCCCGGCTTCGGCGAGGACGTGGGTGTGCGGCTCGTCGAGCATCCCGACGTCGCGGTCATCGTCTTCACCGGATCGATGGCGGTCGGGCTCCAGATCAACGAGGCGGCCGCGGTGCACCGGCCCGGTCAGCGACACGTGAAGCGAGTCGTCGCGGAGATGGGCGGGAAGAACGCGATCATCGTCGACGACGACGCCGATCCGGACCAAGCCGTGCCCGCGATCGTCACCTCGGCGTTCGGTTTCGCCGGGCAGAAGTGCTCGGCCGCGTCGCGCGTGATCGTGCTCGATCGCATCTACGACGAGCTGGTCGCTCGCCTCGTCGCCGCCACCCGCGAGGTCGTGATCGGACACCCTCGGTCGATGGCCGTGAAGGTAGGGCCAGTGATCGACGCGGACGCGCACGAGCGGCTGATCGCCGCGAAGGCGCGGGCGGCCAGCGAGGGTCGAGTCCTCGTCGCCCGAGACGACGAGCCCGCCGGAGGTTGGTTCATCGGCCCGACGTTGGTCGAGGTGGACGACCCGGCGAACGCGTCGGTGGCGCGCGACGAGCTCTTCGGCCCGGTCGTCACGGTCCTGCGCGCCCGCAACTTCGACCACGCGATCGAGCTGGCCAACGCGACCGACTACGCGCTGACCGGCGGCATCTTCTCGCGCTCACCCGCACACATCGCCCGTGCCGCGGCGGAAGTGCGCGCCGGCAACTTCTATGTCAACCGCGTGATCACGGGCGCGGTCGTCGGACGCCAGCCCTTCGGCGGCTATGGGCTGTCGGGTGTGGGGTCGAAGGCGGGCGGCCCCGACTATCTCCTCCAGTTCCTCGATCCCCGTACGCTCACGGAGAACACCGTGCGACAAGGGTTTGCGGGAGAGGACTGACGGTTGGCGGAATTGAGTGCCGTGGTCTGTCCCAGCTGCCAGCGCCCCGTCAGCGATCCCGATGCCGCGTTCTGCGCAGGATGCGGAGCACCCTTGGCGCCGCCGACCACGGTGGAGCTCCATGACGACCTGCCCGAGCCGCGCTGGGGCGCGGCTCTGCCGAGTGCGCCGGCCGCCGCAGATCCGCTCGCTGCTCCGGTCGACAACCGCCCGTGCGCGTACCTCGCGGTGGCCGGCGCCACGCTCGCGGCGATCGGCGCGTTCCAGGTGTGGTTGCGCATCAGCGTGGCGGGTCTGAACCCGCCGGGCAGCGCGGAAACCGGTTGGGCCGGGGGCGACGGCCGGTCGGTCGTCGGAGCGGCGCTCGTGGCCGGCCTCGCCGGCGGCGCGCTGCTGCTGCAGCGCCGCGATGTGTGGTTGAAGATCGCGCTGCTCATCGCCGGCGGCGTCACGTTCGTGATCGCACTCGTGCACATGGTCAACGCGGGATCCAAGGCGCATGACATCCAAGTGCAGTTCGGTATCCCCTCCGGCGACGTGCGGGCGCAGATCGGTGCCGGGCTGTACATGGCGATGGCCGGCGGCGCCGCGATCCTTGCGGCCGGGCTTCGGGCCCGAACCCACCCGGCATGACGTCGACGGTACGACGACCGCGGAGCCGGCGCGCCGGCGGATGGCTCGACTCCTGGCGCTTCCCGGTGCTCCTGTTCGTGTGCGTGCTCGCGGTGCTCGCGGTGGTCGTGCAAACGTCGCACGACCACCTGAAGCCCGAGCACCCGGCGACCGGTCCCGACATCAGCGACGCCCCGTATTACGGCGGTTGGATGCAGTTCGACACCGGTTGGTACGTCTACCTCGCCGAACATGGCTACGACGCCCATCAGATCACGGAGTTCAAGGAAGGCCGGCAGTCCGCCGTCGCGTACTTCCCGGCCTATCCGCTCGCCGTTCGAGAGATCGCCCACGCCACCGGTGACGACTATGTCCGCGCCGCCGAGCTCACGACGGTCGCGTTCGGGTTGGTGGTGCTGCTGCTGTTCTGGACCTGGTGCGGCCGTCGGATGCCGCCGGGCACGCGCCGGACGGCCGTCCTGCTGTTCGCGCTGTACCCGTACGCCTGGTTTCTGTACGGCAGCGGCTACGGCGACGTGTTGTTCATCGCCGCGACCCTCACGGCCTTCCTGCTCCTCGAGCGCGACCGTCCGGTGCTGGCCGGGCTCGCCGGCGCAGTCGCGTCGGCGGCGCGCCTCATCGGGTTCGGTACGGCGATCGGCCTGGTCGCGTTGCTGCTCGAGCGCCGTCACGCAGTCGTCCGTGCGCCCGCCGAGGGTCGACGTCGCCTGTGGCGGGGGTGGCGCTTCGATCGGTCGCGTCTTCGGATTCGCGACGCGGGGGTGTTGCTCAGCTTCGGAGGCATCGCGTCGTACAGCGTGTTCCTCTGGCACCGCGCCGGTGACTTCATCGCGTTCAATACCGTGCAGGCGGCCCCTGGCTGGAACCAGGGGACCGGGATCAAGACGTGGATCAAGTACGAGTTCGTCGCGATCGTCGTGAGGGGTTCACACGGCTACGCGGTGCGGATCATCATCGAGGCCCTCCTGTGCCTGTTGTTCATCGCCCTGCTGCCGTTCGTGTATCGACGCTTCGGTGCCGGCTACACGATCTACACCGCGGTGATCCTCAGCATCCCCGCCATCGGAAGCAGCACGTTCCAGGGGTTCGGCCGCTACCTGCTGGGCGCGTTCCCGGTGTTCGCCGTCGGTGCCGAGTTGCTGGAGGATCGCGATCGAGCGCGTCGGACAGTGCTCGTCGTCAGCGCGGTGGGAATCGTCGTCGGCGCATCGTTCTTCGGCCGGGGTTACTACCTGTCGTGAGGATTGGGGTCCCGATGCCCGACAAGTAGCGTGGCGGTCGCCCATGGAGCCCACATTCGGCGCCCTGACCTTCATGTTCCCCATGTGGAACGAAGAGGAGATGATCCGGCGCACCGTTGACGCGGCGCGCGAGACGGCACGCGACCTGCTCGCGGCCGAGCACGTGCGCGACTACGAGATCCTCATCGTCGACGACGCGTCGACCGACGCCACCGGCAAGATTGCCGACGAACTGGTCGCGGCTGACCCGCGGGTGCGGGTCGTTCACCATTCGAGCAACCGCAAGCTCGGCGGAAGCGTGCGCACCGGTCTGAGCGAGGCCACCGGCGATCTGGTCCTTTACACGGACGCCGACATGCCGTTCGACCTGGCCGACCTGGGCAAAGCGCTTCGTCTGATGCGCGTGTACGACGCGGACATCGTGAGCGCGTATCGGTTCGACCGCACCGGCGAGGGCGCCAAGCGCGCCGTGTACTCGTACGTCTACAACACGATGGTGAAGGGGCTGCTCGGTCTCCGGATCCGCGACGTGAACTTCGCCTTCAAGCTGCTGCGTCGTGACATCCTCGAGCACATCGAGCTCCAGAGCGAAGGTTCGCTGATCGATGTCGAGCTGCTGGCCAAGGCGCAGCGGCGCGGCTTCCACATCATCCAGTTCGGAGTCGACTACTTCCCGCGGGATCGCGGTACGTCCACGCTCTCGTCGCCCGCGGTGATCGGCAACATCGTCCGCGAGCTGTACCGGCTCCTCCCTTCGATCCGCAGGGTCGAGCGCCTGCCCGAGCGCGCGCTGCGCCACCGGTGAACGGCGGCGCGTCGACCGCCCGGCTGCTGATCGTCAACGCTGACGACTTCGGGCTCACCGAGGGAGTCTGTCGTGCGATCGTGAAGGCGCACCGGGAGGGTGTCGTGACGTCGACATCGGCGCTCGCGGTGGCACCGGCATTCGTGTCGTGCGCGTCGATGCTCGACGACGTGCCAGATCTCGGTGTCGGGGTGCATCTCGCGGCAGTTGGCGAGGATCCGCCGCTGCTCAGCGCTCGCGAGATCCCGAGCCTCGTCGACGCCAAGGGCGACTTCGCGTACTCGTGGCGCCAGTTCCTACCGCGACTCGCGCTGGGTCGCATCGACCTGGCCGATCTCGAGCGCGAGTTCGTCGCGCAGGGCGAAGCGGTACGCGACGCGTTGGGTCCGGGCCGCATCACGCACCTCGATACCCACCAACACCTGCACCTGTGGCCCCGCGTGGGTGCGCTGGTGTGCCGACTCGCGCAGCGATGGTCGGTGCCCGCGGTCCGTGTCACGCGCTCGCTCGGTGGATCCCCGAAAGGGCGTGCGCTGAACCTGCTGTCGTCGAAGCTGGCGCGCCGGGTCGACGCCGCCGGGCTCCGTTCGCCCGATGCGTTCGCCGGCTTCGACGAGGCGGGAGCCGTCAGCACGGAACGATTGGTCACCACGATCGGGGCGCTCGCCGCCACGCTGGCGACGACCGCGGAGATCGGCGTGCATCCGGGCGAGCATGCGGACGCCGACCTCCGTCGATATCAATGGGGCTATCGGTGGGGCGACGAGCTGGATGCCGTGCTCGCAACACAGGCTCGTGAGGCCGTGCAGCGCGCCGGCTTCACCCTCGGCTCGTTCGCGGCACTGCCGGCGCGGTCATGAGCGCGATCGACTCGATCGGTAGGCGCGTGCAGGCGGCATATGCCGACGCGTCCCGACAGGAACGCTTGCATGTCGCTGGTCGATTGCGGTCGTGTCCCACCGCCGCCGTCGCGGACGCCACACCGAGGTCGGGTCGCATACTCGACTTCGGCTGCGGGCACGGGGTCGTCGCGCTGTATCTCGCGCTGACCTCGAGCGAGCGCGAGATCGTCGGTGTCGACGTCGACGGCGACAAGATCGTCGAGGCCAAGCGCGCGGCCGAGGCGGCCGGCGTGGCGGTGCAGTTCGAGGAGGTGGTGCCGAACTACCTCCCGACGGGGGAGTGGGACGCGATCACGATCGTCGACGTCCTGTACCTGCTCGGGGACGCGGGCGCGTTCGACGTGCTCGATGCGGCCGCGGGTGCGCTGGCGGCCGGCGGCGTGCTCGTGGTCAAGGAGATCGACGTGCGACCGCGCTGGAAGTTCTGGCTGGCGGCCGCGCAGGAGTTCGTCGCCACCCGCTTGCTCAAGATCACCGAGGGGAGCCGGGTCCACTTCCTGAGCCCTGCGGAGATCGAGCGGCGGCTCGTCGCGAACGGCATGAGCGTCGAGCACCACCCCGCGCACCGAGGTCGCCTGCATCCTCACCATCTCGTCGTCGGTCGCGTGCCGTCGTGACGTCCGACCACGGCCACCAGCCCGATGCGGCGTACTTCGAGACGATGGCGCGCCATGCGCGCACGCACTGGTGGTACGAGGGGCGCCGCGCGTTGGTGCACGAGGCGCTGGCGTCGGCGACGATCCCTCCCGGGCTCGTGCTCGATGTGGGCTGCGGCACCGGTGACAACCTCGACATGCTGAGCGCGGCAACCGGCCGCGCCGCGCTCGGCACCGACTTGAGCACCGACGCGTTGCAACACGCGCGCCGGGGACCCGCGGGCGGGGTTCGCACCGTGATCGCGCTCGCGGAGGCGCTCCCAGTGGCCGACGAGGTGTGTGGGCTCGTCACGTCGATGGACGTCGTGGAACACCTCGACGACGACTACCGAGGGCTGCGCGAGTACCGCCGGGTGCTGGTGTCACACGGAGTGCTGCTCCTCACCGTGCCCGCGTACCAGTGGCTGTGGGGCGAGCACGACGTACGGGCCGCGCACCGGCGCCGGTACCGGCTCCGTGGCCTCGTCGCGGTGGTCGAGGCGAGCGGCTTCGAGGTGCTGCACACGACGTACTACAACTCGTTCCTCGTGCCGGCGGCGGCCGCGCTGCGGCGCACGCCACTGCGGCGCGTCGTCAAGGAGACCGACGAAGAGGTCGGCAACGCGAGCCCGTTCGTGTCGGGTGTGATGTCGAGGCTGTCGACCATCGAGCGTCGCGTCGCGGCTCGGCGTTCGGTGCCGTTCGGCCTATCGATCCTTTTGGTCGGCCGCCGCAGCAACTAGCGCGTCGATCTAGTCGGCGGTGTTGTAACCGTGCGGCGCGACCCGCACGCCGCCGCCGCGGGCGGCGCACACGAACCCGTCCACTCCGAGTCGATCGACGACGTGCTCGGCCGCGAGGCCGTCCACGGCGAAGGTGACGATCGCCGAGCGACCGTCGCCGTCGCGCTCGGTGAGCACCGTGACTCCGTTCGCCGCCGCGAGTCCTTCGACGAGGCGGTCGCACAAGCCGTCGACGTGCCGCCAGATCGCCGGTACGCCGACCTGCCGGATGAGATTGAGCGACGCGCCGAGTGCCATCGTGCCCGCCATGTTGTAGGTGCCGCCCTCGTACCGGCGCGCGGAGTGATCCCACACGAGATCGAGGTTGTCCCACTCGGCACGGTGCACGACGGACGCCCATCCCGGCTCGAGGGGACGGAGCCGATCGCGGACGCGCTCGGCCACGTACAGCACGCCGATGCCCTCCGGGCCGAGGAACCACTTGTGGCCGTCGGCCATCGCGAAGTCGACGTCCCAGGCCGCGAGATCGGCTGGGATTACGCCCACGCCCTGGATCACGTCGGCGCAGAAGAGTGCTCCCGCGTCGTGGGCGAGCTTCGCCAGCGCGGCGAGGTCGATGCGCCAGCCTCGGCCGTACTGCACCCAGCTCACGACGACCACCGCGGGAGGCCGTCCGTCGTGGATGACACGCTCGAAGTCCTCGAGGTGCAGTCGTCGGCCCGTGCCGACGGGCGCGACGCGATCGACGATCACACCACGGTCCTGCAGCGCGAGCCACGGGAAGAGGGTCGAGGGGAACTCGAGGTCGGGAACGACCACGCGGTCACCGGCCCCGAGGTCGAGCCCACCGGCCACGAAGGCGAGGCCCTCGGTGGTGTTCTTCACGAACGCGAGATCGACCGACGGCACGCCCATCAGCTCCGCCGCCGCGACGCGCGTGGCCTCTTGGCGCCCGTCGAGCTCGTCGTAGTCCACTTTGCCTTGCGTGAGCATCCGGTCGGCCCACCAGCGTGCGGCCTCGGCCGCCACGCGCGGTATCGGCGACACGCCGGCGTGGTCGAAGTAGCGGAAGCGCTCGGTGACCGGGAACTGGTCGCGGGGGAGCGGGGTCGTCACGGAGCGAGCTGCGCGACCAGCGGAAGCACGCGATGGCCGAGTTGCTCGGTGAGTGCGATCTGCGTGGTCGTGCGCATGATGCCGGCGACGTCGAGCACTCGGTTGATCACGTCCTGCAAGTGCTCGTTGGTGCGCGCGACCACTCGGCAGTGCAGATCGCCGGGGCCGGTCGTGGCGTGCGCCTCCA
>DASZHU010000118.1:0-11316 GCA_035937605.1 Acidimicrobiales bacterium
AGGCAGAGATCGGTCAGCAGTACGAGATCGTCGCCGACCTCCGCCCGCAGATCGGCGAGCGCGAGCTGCACGATCCCATCGGGGTCCCACGCACCGGAGCCCTCCGCGTCCTTGTGCTCGGGTACGCCGAACAGGATCACACCGGGAACGCCGAGCGCCGCGAGCTCCACCACTTCCTTGCGCAACGACTCGCGGGTGTGTTGGACAACGCCCGGGAGCGACGCGATCGCGTGTGGCTCGGGGATGCCTTCGCGTACGAACAGCGGCGCGATCAGATCGTCGACGCCGAGCCGGGTCTCGGCCACCATGCGCCGCAGCACCGGGGTGCGCCGCAGCCGCCGCAACCGCCGTTGAGGGAAGGCCACCTCACAAGCCTAAGGCCCTGACCTCGAGCTCCACGAAGGAGTCGACGATCCGATCGGCCTGCGAGAGGTCGAGGCCACTCGTCATACGGTTCGGTACCGCGATGCAGCGCAGGCCCGCCGCCTTGGCCGCGGTGATCCCGTTGGGCGAGTCCTCGAACGCGACCGCATGTCGCGCATCGACGCCGATCGCCGCCAGTGCCCGGCGGTAGACCTCGGGCTCGGGCTTCGCCGGCACACCGTTCTCGCACGTGCTGATCGCGCTGAAGCGATCGAGCAGGGCGAGGCGGTCGAGATGACCGCTCACCCATGCGACGCTCGAACTCGACGCAACCGCGAGCGTGAGCCCGGCCTCGAGCGCCCGAGCCGTGAAGTCCGCGACGCCGGGCAGGGCCTGCTCGGCGAGCAGCTGTTCATGGTGGGCCACGCGCCGGCGTTCGACGAGGGCGTCGAAGTCATCGAGCGGACCGACCGCAGCCTCGAGGTCGGCGAGCCAGTGCCGGCCATGGGTGCCGATGCGATCCTGCCACTGCTCGATCGTGAGCTCGACGCCGTGCTCCGCGTAGATCGCTCGAGCCGTGGCGAACGACGACGTCTCGGTGTCGCAGATGAGGCCGTCGAAGTCGAAGACGAGACCTCTGATGCTCACGGTCCGATGGCAGGGATCTTCGATGGGTCCATTCCGAAGTATGCGCGCACGAGAGTGTCGATCGTGCCGTCGCTTCGCATGCCGCGCATGACGTCGTTGATGAGCGCAGTGTTGGGCGACCCGAGGCTGAGTGCTACCGCATATTGATCGCCGGTCTTGTATTGCCCCGCGACCGCGAACGCGGCGTTGCGGTTCGCCATGGCAACCGCCTCCGGCGCGTCGAGGACCATCGCGTCGATCGTTCCAGCCGCGAGGCGACGCGCGCCTTCGTCCTCGTTGACGACGACATCTGCGCCTGCGGTCGGCTTGATGCGGTTCTGCACGACGTCGGTGCCGGTCCCGTTTCGCAGCGCCACGCCCCACCGGAGCGCGGCCGCCGCCGCGGCGGTCCGGATCGTCGTTCCCTTTCGAACCAGCACGGCTTGGTCGGCCGACATGTAGGGCTCACTCAGGTCGAGGCTCCGGGCCCGGGCGTCGGTGATGGCGATGCCACTGAGCATCACGTCGCACTTGCAGTCCTGCCCGGTCATCATCAGCACGAGCGACGTCGGCACGACGGCAACGGTTGGAACGCCGAGTCGTCGTGCGAGTTCCGCGACGAGGTCGTACTCGAAACCACCGGAGACCGCACCGGCGTGGCTGGCGACGTACCACGGTGGGTCGAGTCGCTCGGTGCCGACGATCAACACGCCGGCTCGACGGGTGCGGAAGCCGCCGCTGGTGAAACCGGGGGTCTCGGTCGTGGTGGTCGAGCTCCCGCCCGGCACCGTGCTCGACGCGGGCGCCGTCGTGGTCGTCGGCGCCGCCGTGGTCGTCGGCGCGCTGCTCGCCGATGAGCACGCGCCGACAACGGCGATCATCCCCGCCACGACGACCGCGACCGCCCTCGCGCTCAACGACCCTCGACATTCGCGACGAGCGCGTCGACGAGCCCGTCGATCGAGTGCACGGCCGCTTCCACCGACACCTTCAAGCCGCGGGCCCGTGCAGCGGCGGCGGTGACGGGACCGATGCAGGCGACGACGGGCGGCACGGCGACACCGAGCTCCAAGTAGCGCTCGACGGTCGACGACGACGTGAACGTGATCACATCTGCCGCGGCGGCCGTCTCCATCGCAGCGGCCGACGGTGTCGCGCTCCTCGTGCGATAGGCGTCGACGACGTCGACGCTCCACCCGCGCTCGCGAAGCCCTCGCGGGAGCACGTCGCGGGCGGCCGCAGCGCGCGGCAGCAGCACGCGGCCTCCGTTCGCGGGCACCGAAGGGAACTCGGCGAGGAGCGTCTCGGCCACGAACCGCGTGGGCACGAGGTCGGCCTTGATGTTGCGAGCCGCGAGTGCCTCGGCCGTTCCCGGCCCGATCGCGGCCACCTGCACTCCGGCCAGGTCACGTGCGTCGCGCAGGCACGACAGGAAACGCTCGGCGCCGTTGACCGAAGTCAACACGACCCAGTCATACGACGTCACTTCGGACGCCGCATGGCGAAGCGCGGCGCCCCCGTCATCCGGGTCGTCGATCACGATCACCGGCACTTCCACGACCGACGCGCCGAGCGCGAGCAACCGGGCCTTCAACGTCGACGACTGCACTCGTGCCCGCGTCACAACAACCGACTTGCCGAACAAGGGACGCTTTTCGAACCACGAGAGGTCTTGCGCCGCGACCTCACCGATCACGATCGTGGCCGGCGACTCCAGGCGATGCTGCGCGATCGTTCCCAACGTGGCGCGCACCGTGCGCTGCTCGGGCCGCGTTCCCCATGTGATGGACGCGACCGGCGTGTCGGCACGACGTCCTCCAGCCATGAGCCGCGACGCGATCTGCCCGATGCGGGCGACGCCCATCAGCACGACGATGGTTCCGCCGACGCGCGCCACGGCGTCCCAGTCGACAGTGCCCTCGTCGCCGACGTCGGGGTCCTCGTGACCCGTGACCAAGGTGACCGACGTCGACGAGTGACGCAAGGTGACCGGGATGCCGGCGTACGCGGGCACGGCAATGGCCGACGTGATACCCGGAACCACGACGAAGTCGATGTCGGCGGCGAGGAGCGCGGCAGCTTCTTCACCACCGCGTGCGAACACGAAGGGGTCTCCACCCTTCAGTCGCACGACGTGCTGACCCGCCCTGCCCCGTTCGACGAGCAATGCGTTGATGTCGTCCTGCGACATCTCCGCACGACCGGGTGCTTTGCCCACCGAGATCCGCTCCGCATCGGCGGGGGCGAGATCGAGCAGCGCCGCGGCCGAAAGCCGGTCGTACACGACCACATCAGCCCGCGCGATGACCTCAGCGGCGCGCACCGTGAGCAGTCCAGGATCGCCGGGGCCCGCGCCCACGAGGAACACCGTCATGTCGCTGCGAAGGTTAGGAGCCGCGCCGAGGATCTTCGCCTGCAGGACGATCCTCGAGCAGGAGCGCGCCGCCCGAGTCGAGCAAGTGGCGAGCAACGGCACGCCCGAGCGCCTCGGGCTCGGTGGCGGTGGCTCGATGGCGGAGCACCACGCGCCCGTCGAGCGATGCGAGCAGCCCTTCGAGCGTCACTCCCTCGGCGACGGTCGCGTGCGCGCCGGCCGGGAGGTCGCAGTCGCCCCCGAGCTCGTCGAGAAAGGCGCGCTCGGCGTCGATGGCCCGTCGGCTGTCGGCGTGCTCGATCCCGTGGAGCGCAACTCTCGTCATCTCGTCGTCGGCGCGGCACTCCACCGCCAGTGCGCCCTGGGCGACCTGCGGGAGCATCACCGTGGGCGACAGCACCTCGGCGACTTGAGCGGTCAGCCCGAGCCGCTCGAGTGCGACCGCCGCCACGACGATCGCGTGGTGGTCCGCGGCCTTCGTGAGCCGGGTCGGGATGTTACCGCGCAGTCCCGCGAAGGTCAGATCGGGGCGATTGTCGGCGAGTTGGACGCGCCGCCGTACCGAACCCGTCGCGACGCGTGCACCCGGTGGGAGATCACGCAGCGTCGACCCGACCAGCGCGTCGCGAGGGTCGCCGCGCTCCGGAACCGCGGCGAGGACCAGGCCCTCGATGGTGCGCGCCGGCAGGTCCTTCGCGGAGTGCACCGCCACATCGGCACGACCGTCGAGCACCGCCGCTTGCACCTCCTTGACGAACACGCCCTTGCCGCCGATCTCCCAGATCGGCGCGTGCTGGTCGCGGTCTCCCGACGTCTCGATGATGACGAACTCGACGTCGTGATCGAGCAGGCCCGCGACATGGCTCGCCTGCCAGCGGGCGAGGTCGCTACCGCGGGTGGCGATGCGAAGGGTACGGGCCGTCAAAGATCGAAGAGATCGCGGAGCGCATCGGCGAGGCGATCGCCCTTCGCGGTGCCCGCCGCGTCCTTCAACCGCAGTGTCGGCTCGTGCAGCAGCTTGGCCACGATGCCCTTCGTCAGTGCATCGACGGCCGCACGCTCGCGATCGTCGAGATCGGCGAGCTTCGAGCCCAGCCGGGCCAGCTCGGCCGCGCGCACGGCCTCACCGTGCTCGCGCAGCGCGGTGACCAGTGGTGCCGCCTCGCGCGCCGTGGTGGCGACGTTGTACCGCTGCAACTCGTCGTCGACGAGCACCTTTGCCTTCGCGGCCTCGCGCTGGCGTCCCTTCACGCCCACCGCCACGAAGCGACGCAGATCGTCCATGTCGAGGAGCGTCACCCCGTCGAGCGCGCCGGCCGCGGGGTCCACGTCGCGCGGCATCGCGATGTCGACGATCAACAGCGGGCGATCGTCGCGCCGACCCATCGCGCTCGCGAGATCAGCGTGCTCGAGCATGATCGTGCTCGCGCCGGTCGACGTGAGCAGCACGTCGGCGTTCACCAGCTCCGCGCCCACGTCGGCCAGGCGAACGGCGCGGCCGGAGGTCCGGGCCGCGAGATCCTTGGCCGTCTTCCACGTGCGGTTGGCCACGACGACGTCGGCGACGCCGGCCATGGTGAGCGACGCGGCCATCCCCTCACCCATCTCGCCGGCACCGAGCAAGAGGACCCGGCGGCCCTCGAGCGAACCGAGCCGGTCGGACGCCATGGCCACCGCGGCCTGCGCAACGGACGTGATGCCGCGGCCGATTCCGGTTTCGGTGCGAACTCGCTTGCCGACCTCAAGGGCCTGGCGGAAGAGGAGGTTCAGCGCGAAACCCGTTGTGCCCTCGTCGCGCGCGCGCTCCCAGGCCGTGCGCACCTGCCCGAGGATCTCGCTCTCGCCGAGCACCGCGGAGTCGAGCCCCGCGGCGACACCGAAGAGATGCGCCGCGGCGGCCTCGTCGTAGTGGACGTACAGGTGCTCGGCGAACTCCTCGGGCGGGAGATACGACAGGTCCACGAAGAAGTTGCGGACGTCGTCGTAGCCGCCATGGAACTTCTCGGCCACCGCATAGACCTCGATGCGGTTGCACGTGGACAGCACGACGGCCTCGGAGAGGTTGGTGCGGGCGCAGAGATCGTGCAGCACCTTGGGAAGCCGAGCTTCGTCGACGGCCGTGCGCTCGAGCAGGTCGAGCGGGGCGGTCCGGTGGTTCATCCCGATGACGACGACAGACACGCCTGCAGGCGCTCCTTGGCTTCGGCGAGGTGGCCCTCGCGGATCAGCTCAAGCATTCCCGAATCGAGTGCTTGTTGCCAACCTCGCCCTTCGGTCGACAGGCCACGTGCGACGAGATCCGCACGGGCGTCGGCGAGCATCGAGATGAGCACGTCGTACTCGGGACCGAACTCTGCCGCATAACGGCGGCGCAGCCACTTCGCGAGCGCGGGGCTGTGGCCCCCGGTGGCAAAGGTCACGAGGAGCGAGCCCTGGCGGATCCGGGCGGGCAACGTGAAACGGCAGTTGTCGGGGTCGTCGGCGGCGTTGACGAGCACACCCCGCGCCTCGCCGTGCACGAACACCGCGTGGTTCACAGAGGGATCGTCCGTCGCCGCGATCGCCAGTCGACATCCGTCGAGGTCGTCGGGTTCATAAGCACGGCGGACGACGGTCACGCCCTCGACCGCGGCGAGCTCGTCGATCACGTCGAGGGCGACCACGCGCACCCACGCGCCGGCTTCGAGGAGCCCGACGACCTTGCCGAGCGCCACGCGACCACCGCCCACGACGAGACATGGAACGCCGGCCAGCCGGAGGTTGATCGGGTACAGCGGCTCGTTGACCGGCATCAGCTCAGTCTCAGTCTGCGGCGGCGATGGGCTCCAGCGGTTGCGGGCGGCCGCTGCGCCGCTGCTGGTGGAAGCTGAGGATCTGCAACTCGACGGCGAGGTCGACCTTGCGCAACGACACGCCGTCGGGCACGGTCAAAACCGCGGGCGCGAAATTGAGGATCGACGTGACACCGGCCTCGACGAGGGCGTCGGCCACCTCCTGCGCGGCGTGGGCAGGCGTCGCGATGATGCCGATCGCCACGTCGTCGCCGCGCACGATGTCGGGAAGCTCGCTCATCGCCCTGATCGCGGTACCCGCGACCTCGTTCCCGACCTTGTCGGGATCCGCGTCGACGAGAGCAACGATGTGGAAGCCGCTCGCACCGAAACCGCCGTAGTTGGCGAGCGCGTGACCCAAGTTGCCGATACCGACGATGACCACCGGCCAGTGCTGCGTGAGGCCGAGCTCGCGGCTCATCTGGAAGAGGAGGTACTCGACGTCGTATCCGACCCCCCGCGTGCCGTACGACCCGAGGTACGAGAGGTCTTTGCGCACCTTCGCGGCATTCACACCCGCGAGCTCGGCCAGCCGCTCGGACGAGACCGTCGTGGCGTCGCCGCCGATCTCGAGCAGGCTCCGCAGGTACACGGGCAGCCGTGCGACGGTCGCCTCTGGTATCCGTCGTCGCGCCCGTTCGCTCACGCGGGTGATGGTACGGGCGCACTGCACAAGTTCACAAGCACCGGCCGCGCCACAATGGGCGAACGATGTCCGAGCACCTCGCGCTCGCCGCGGCGGCGACGCTGCTGGCTCTCGCCTTCGGGTTCTGCACGCTCGAGCGCTGGCTCGACAAGCGCAAGGCCCATGAGGCGGCGTGGACGGCGGCACTTTTCCTCTTCGCGGCGGCGTCGGCGTCACTGTGGGCCGGCGCGGCATTCGGGTGGAACGCGCTGTGGTTCCGGCTCTTCTACCTGTTCGGCGCGATCGTCAACGTTCCCTACCTCGCCCTGGGCACGGTGTACCTCCTCGCCGACCGCCGAAAGGCCCGTCGGATCGCGGTGGGCGTGCACGCGTTCGCCGCCTTCAGCGCCGGCGTCGTGGTGGTCGCTCCGCTGCGCGGGTCGATCGCCGCCGGGACGCTCCCTCAGGGCAGCGATGTCTTCGGCGCGCTGCCGCGCGTGCTCGCCGCCACGGGTTCCGGTGTTGCGGCGGTGGTGATCGTGGCCGGCGCGGTCTGGAGCGCGGCGCGGCTCGTGCGGCGCCGATCGACGCGTCGTGTCGCACTCGCGAACGGGCTCATCGCGACCGGAACCGTGATCCTCGGGGCGGGCGGGATCCTCAACTCCGTGCTGAACGAGATGGACGGCTTCGCCGTGTCGCTCGTCGCCGGCATCACGGTGATCTTCGCCGGCTTCTTGCTCACGAACGCCCCTCGCCGCCGCGTGATGCAGGTCGTTGCAGCCGCCTGACTTGGCACGTCGTCAGCGCAGAGCGCGACGGAGGACCTTGCCGCCGATCCCGACCGGCAGTTCCTCGACGAACATCACCTTCTCTGGGCACTTGTACCGCGCGAGGTGATCCGAGCAGAACGCGATGATGCTGTCCTCCTCGACGTGCTGCCCGGGCGTGACCACGACGAAGGCCTTCACGCTCTCGCCGCTGTAGGGATGCGCGACGCCCACCACGGCGCACGCCTCCACCGCGGGGTGCTGCAGGATCACGTCCTCGACCTCGGCCGGGTAGACGTTGAACCCCGACACGATGATCAGGTCCTTGGCCCGATCGACGAGGAAGAGGGCGCCGTCGTCGTCGACCACGCCGATGTCGCCCGTGCGCAGCCACCCATCCGACGTCATCACCGTCGCCGTGGCCGCGGCGTCGTTCCAGTAGCCGGCGAACACGTTTGGGCCCTGCACCCACAACTCGCCCGCGTCACCGACGAGCACGTCCTCACCCTCACCGTCCACGAGTCGCAGCCGCACGCCCGGCAGAGGGGTGCCGATCGAACCCGGCTTCGCGGCCGCGCCCGCCGCGGTGGTGACGACCGGCGACGCCTCGGTCAGCCCGTAACCCTCCGAGACGGTCACGCCGAAGCGTTGCTCACAATCCTCGGCGACCTCGAGCGGGAGCTTCGCCGCGCCCGACGCCGCGAGGCGAACCGAGGCGAACGCAGCGCGCGTGGCCTCCGGCGCCGCCGCCCACGCGATCCACATCGACGGTGCGCCCGGGACGATCGTGACCTCGTGCGTTCGGATGGCCTCGATCGCGGACACGGGATCGAAGCGTTCGATCAGCACGACGCGAGCGCCGACGTACAGCGACATGCCGAGCACGACGTTCAGTCCGAAGATGTGGAACAAGGGCAGCACACCGAGGGTCACGTCGGATGCCGACTGCATCCGGCCCGGGTGCTCCTGCATCTGGTGCAGGTTCGCCGTCAGGTTGCCGTGCGTCAGCATCGCGGCCTTCGGCGAGCCCGCGGTTCCACTCGTGAACATCAACACGGCGAGATCGGACGGCTCCCGCTCGACGATCGGCCCCGGATCGGAGTCGGGCAACGCGTCCACGAGGATCCGATGCTCGAGCGCGGGCACCGCCGCCGCATCGAGGGCATCGAATGCAGCGCGGCCTGCCGGCCCCACGATCACGGCGCGGGCACTCACCGCCGCCAGCTCACGCTGCAGCTCCTTCGGCGGGCTCGAGGGATTGAGCGGCACGGACACGAGGCCGGCTCCGAGGGTGGCGAGGTAACCGGTCACGAAGTAGCCGTTGTTGCCGCAGATCAGGCCGACCCGGTCGCCGGGCGCCAAGCCGAGGCCGACGAGCGCGCCACGAAGCCTCCCGACCTGTTCGCGGAGCTCCCCGTACGTGGTGGTTCGCCCCCGATTGACGAGCGCAACGGAATCGGCGGGATGAGGTTCGATGACGGCGGCGAGATTCACGCGATTCCTTCGTCTGGGCTAGTCAAGGTTTGCCGGCAACCCGCCGATACTTCCCTTGTCATCGACGAACAGGCAACCCCGGGGAAACCCGGGTGCACGCAAAGCCACGGGCCTACGGGGAGCGGAGCTCCCTACGGCAGCCGGGTTGCCGAATCGAAGGGAAGCCAATGCACGAGCTCGATGGTCGGGCGCCCGCCCGCCTACCGAAGCTGCTGGGAGCGATGCTGGCGGCAGTTCTCATCGCCGCGCTGGCCGCTCTGGCCAATCCGGCGTCCGCCAACGCCGCCGACGGCGGGACCGAAGCGGCTTTCGTTGCCGCCATCAACTCGATCCGCGCGGCGCACGGTGTGCAGCCACTGCAGATGTACGGCGAGCTGACCGATATGGCCAGGGGCTGGACCGACCAGATGGTCGCCGACGGCCACATCTCCCACAACCCCAATCTCGCGAGCACGATCGGCGCCAACTGGCTCAAGCTCGGCGAGAACGTCGGAGTGGGTGGCGACGTGCAGTCCTTGATGACGGCCTTCGTCAACAGCCCCGCGCACTACCAGAACATCGTCGACCCTGCGTACAACTACATCGGCGTCGGTGTCAGCTACGACGCCAACGGACGGATGTACACGACGCACGACTTCATGCGCCTCGACGACCAGTCGGCACCCGCTCCCGGCCCGGCGCCCGCTCCGGATCCCGCGCCGGCACCGGATCCTGCGCCGGCTCCTCCGGCACCGCGCCAGCCGGCTCCCGCAGCCGATCCCACATCCGCCGACTCCGCTCCCGCACCGGCCGCCGACTCCGCTCCCACGCCGCCGACGCCGCCTGCTGCTCCCATCCGTGTTCACACCGTGCTCACCGCGCTGCGAGCTGTCGGGAACTGAATCAGTCACACTTGCAGAGGTGAGTGTTGCGATCGAGGCGACGGGCCTCACCCGTTCATTCGCTTCGGGACTCGCACTCGACGACCTGACGCTCGATGTGCAGCAAGGTGAGGTGCTCGCCCTGCTCGGACCGAACGGCGCCGGCAAGACCACGACCGTACGGCTGCTCAACGGTGTGCTGCGCCCCGATCGGGGGACCGCACGCGTGCTCGGGCTCGACCCGACTGTCGACGGTCACGAGATCCGCCGGCGCACGGGAGTGCTCACCGAGAACGCCGGGTTGGACGAGCGGCTGAC
This sequence comes from Acidimicrobiales bacterium, assembly GCA_035937605.1. Lineage (GTDB taxonomy): Bacteria > Actinomycetota > Acidimicrobiia > Acidimicrobiales > JACDCH01 > DASUCS01. The sequence continues at coordinate 10,260 of DASZHU010000118.1, forward strand.
GGCGCGCGAGAACCTGCTCTTCGCAGCACGCATCCGCGGGCTGTCACGCGCCGATGCCGAGACCCGAGCTGACGAGCTGCTCGGCCGGTTCGGCATGACCGATCGCGCCGACGATCAGGTGCAGGGATTCTCCACCGGGCAGCGCAAGCGGCTCGCGCTCGGTCGTGCGCTGCTGCACGACCCAGATGTGCTCTTCCTCGACGAGCCGACGTCCGGACTCGACCCTGCGGCCACGCGCGACGTCGTCGAGCTCATCGGCTCGCTCGCGACCGAGCACGGCCGCACGGTGATCGTGTGCACGCACTTCCTCGGTGAGGCAGGGCGGCTCGCCCATCGCATGGCGGTCCTGCACCGAGGCCGGTTGCAAGCGTTCGGACGCCCGGACGAGCTCGCCGCCGAGCTGTGGGACGGACTCGACGCGGAGATCGACCTCGGCGCACCGATCGACGATCGTGCGCTCACGCTCGTGCGCACAGTCGACGGCGTCAAGGCTGCGACCGCCACGGCGAGCGGTCTGCACGTGCGCGTGCGCGATCGAGAGGCACTTGCGACAATCGTGGCAACGCTCGTCGGGCGCGAGGTCCCGGTGTACAGCGCGATCCCCCACACGCCCACGCTCGAGGACGTGTACTTCGCGATCGAGGACCGGTTCACGTGAACTGGGACGCGATCCGAGCCGTGATGGCCAAGGACATGACCGCGGTGCGCCGGTCGAAGGCCGTCGTGCTCCCGATGCTGCTCGTCCCGTTCCTCCTGCTCGTCGTGCTTCCGCTCGTGATCGCGATCGCGGCGCGCTCGCAGGAGCACTTCGATCTGTCGCGCTTCCTCGACAACCTTCCCGGCGACATCGCCCGGCCGATCCTGCGGCTTCCGCAAAGGGAGCAACTCATCGTGCTGGTCAACGGCTACCTACTCGCGCCTCTCTTCCTGATCGTGCCGATGATGGTCTCGGCCGTTCTCGCCGCGGACGCGTTCGCAGGGGAGAAGGAACGCAAGACGCTCGAGTCGCTTCTGCACCTTCCGATCACGGACCGCGAGCTGTTCATCGCAAAGCTGC
>DASZHU010000119.1:0-3443 GCA_035937605.1 Acidimicrobiales bacterium
CCGAGCTACACCGCGCTGTGGCGCAAGCTCGCCTCGCGTTCGAGCTGATCGCGTCGCGGTGGGGCGCGCCGGCGGAGGTCGTCGACGGCGCGTACACCGATCTCGCGACGCGCTATTCCGAGCCGCACCGGCACTATCACACGCTCGAGCACATCGAGGAGGTGCTGACGGTGGTGGACCGGCTCGGCGGCGGCATCGAGGTGCAGTTCGCGGCGTGGTTCCACGATGCGATCTATGACACCTCATACTCGGACAGCGAGGAGCGCAGTGCCGCGTACGGTGCAGACGTGCTCGCCCGTCTGGGTGCGCCAGCAGCGGTAATCGCGGAGGTGAAACGCCTGGTGCGGTTGACGGCAGCACATGTCGCCGATCCCGCGGATGTGAACGGCGCCATCCTCACCCGGGCCGACCTGTCGATCTTGTCGTCCGACGCCGCGCGTTACGACCGCTACGCGCACGACGCGCGTGCGGAGTACGCGCACGTGAGCGATGACGCGTGGCGCGAGGGCAGAGCAGTGGTGCTGCGGTCGCTGCTGGCCACCACGGACGATGCCGCGGCACGGTCAAACGTCGCGCGTGAGCTCGCGTCGCTTTCGATGGCGTAGTCCCGACTGCTGCAGCTTGCGAACGAGGTCACGCGCCGGGATCGGCTGCGCGCCGAGTGCCAGTGCGTCGTCACGGAGCTCAGCGGGCACGTCGTAGTGATCGTTGTGGAACGCGCGACGCGGCAAACCGAGCTGCTCGGCGAACACGTGGAGCTCGTCATAGGACGCATCGCTCGCGAGGTGGGCCCACGTCCGCCCGCGCGCCTTCCAGATCGCCGGATCGACGTAGATCACGCGGAATCGTCCGGTCCGTCGAGTGGTTGCGGCAGCGATACCAGCCCGTGACCGCGCCGGGCGGATTCCTCTGCGAGCGACACGATTTCGCGCAACGGCAGCCCGGTACGCCGGGCGATGCGGGCGGCATCGTCGTGCTCGACCTTGATACGTCCGGCGGACACCTTGACGCGGACCGGATAGCCGGCCACCTCGACCTCTTCGGTCGTGCGCGCCGCCGGCCACCGATCGAGCGTGCCGCCGCGGACCCCGAGGGTTCCCGTCTCGCTCCTCAGCACCGTCGCGACCTGGCCGGCGAGTGCGGGGTCGCACAACGTCGACACGGTGTAGGCCGGCCGTCCCTTCTTCATCACGATCGGGGTGATCCACGCGTCGTGCGCGCCGGCTTCGAGGAGCGCGCTCACGGCGTGCGCGAGCGTCTCGCCCGTCACATCGTCGACGTTCACCTCGAGCTGCATGACGGGTTGACCGGCGGCGAGTGTGTCGGTGCGCATTCCGAGCACGACCTGCACCAAGTTGGGACGCCCGTCGATCTCGCGCGTGCCGGCGCCGTACCCGATCGCATCGATCTCCAACGCGGGCAACGGGCCCCAACCCGCCACGTTGGCGGCGAGCAACGCCGCGCCGGTCGGTGTCGTGAGTTCGGACGCGATCTCGAGCCCGTAGGTGGGCGCGCCGCGGAGCAGCTCGACGACGGCGGGGGCAGGCACCGGCAACATCCCGTGCGCAGCGCGCGTCATCCCCGTGCCGTTGGCGACCGCCGACGAGAAGACATCCGCGACGTCGAGCACCTCGAGCGCCGCGGCGGTGCCGACGATGTCGACGATGGCGTCGAGCGCGCCGACTTCGTGGAAGTGCACCTGTTCGGGCGGTCGTCGGTGGATGCGGCCTTCCGCCCGCGCGAGCGCCTCGAAGGTTGCCAGCGCGCGCTTGCGGACGCGCTCGGGCAGGCGCGCCTCCTCGACCATCGCGGAGATGTGGCTGTACGTGCGGACGACCGACGTCTCTTGCGTGTGGACGACCACGTGCGTCGCGGCCAAGCCGGCCCGCATGACGGGCTCGGCGTCGAGCGTCCATCCGCTCACCGGGATCCGCTCGCACAGCCCGCGGATCTCGTCGAGGTCCGCGCCGGCGTCGATGAGCGCGCCCATGGCCATGTCGCCGGCGATGCCGGAAAAGCAATGGAACCAGGCGGTGGTCGTCACTTCAACAGTCTCAAGACCGCGCTCGCGGCACCGAAGCCGTTGTCGATGCCGACGACGGTGATGCCCGCAGCACACGACGACAGCATCGCGAGCAAGGCGGTAACCCCTTCGAACGCGGCGCCGTACCCGACCGACGTCGGCACCGCGACCACGGGCGCCGGCGTGAGCCCGCCGACGATGCTGGCGAGTGCCCCTTCCATTCCTGCGACCACGACTACCGCGTCGGCATCGAGCAACTGGTCAACCGACGCGAGCAGCCGATGGACGCCGGCGACGCCCACGTCGGTGAGCCGTACGGGCTCGATGCCGTGGGCCCACAGCGTCGTCGCACATTCCTCCGCCACCGGCAGATCGGCGGTCCCCGCGGTCGCGAGCACGATTCGCTCGGGCCTCGGTGCGCACGGCCGCCACACCACGGTCGTGTCGCGTACGACGGCCCCGGGATTCGTCTCGGTCGCCGTGGCGATTTGGTCGGCTGACGCGCGCGTGAGGAGCACCGGACCGTCGCCATCGCCGAGTAGCTCGTCGACTATCGCCGCGCACTGCTCGGGGGTCTTGCCCGGCCCGTAGACGGTCTCAGCTCGACCCTGGCGCAAGGCGCGATGGTGGTCGACACGGGCGAAGCCGAGGTCGGCGAACGGAAGGCGGCGCAACGCGGTGATCGCGTCGTCGGCCGAGATCGTTCCGGCGCGTACATCGTCGAGCAAACGCCGGACGGCGCCTTCGTCCATGTCCCCTATCCTGCTCCCTCATGCCGCGGGTCGCCTATCTCGGTCCTCCCGGGACCTTCAGCGAACAGGCGCTGCTGACGCAGCCCGATCTGGCGGCCGCCGAGCTGGTGGACCTCCCGTCGATCACCGATGTCATCGACGCGATCGCGAGCGGAGATGTCGACCTCGGTGTCGTGCCATTGGAGAACGCGATCGAAGGCGCGGTCAACGTCACGCTCGACACGCTGACGTTCGACGCAGACGTGTTGATCCAGCGCGAGATCGTCATCTCCGTGCAGATGAACCTCCTCGGTCTGCCGGGCGCACGCGTCGCCGACATCACGAAGGTCGTCTCGATCCCCGTCGCAACCGCACAGTGCCGGTCGTTCCTGCACAAGGAGTTGCCGACGGCGACCACGCTCGCGGCGAACTCGACGGCCGAGGCGGCACGCCAAGTGATCGACGACGGCGACGCGCACACGGCCGCGATCGGCACCGCGCTCGCCGCGAAGATCTACGGCCTCGAGGTGCTCGCCGTCGACATCGAGGACCATCCCGAGAACCAAACCCGGTTCGGCCTGCTGGCCCGTGACGGCGTGCCCGCACCCACGGGGCACGACAAGACGACGATCGTCGTGTTCCAGAAGGCCGACGAGCCCGGCAGCCTGCTGTCGATCCTGCAGGAGTTC
>DASZHU010000120.1:0-2428 GCA_035937605.1 Acidimicrobiales bacterium
CGACCTCGTGTCGTTCACGAGCCGCCCGCAGGCTACGATGCGGCCGATCGACCGAGTCGTCGCGCAGGCTGCACGCGCGCACGACGGCGTAGTCGCGCTCGACCGGGTTTCGTCTACCGACGATTCGACGCAAGCGATGCGACGCCGGCTCCGCGAGCTTGAGCGAATGGGGCTTGCAGCCTCCGAGTCCCCGGAACGCTGGAAGATCCCAGCGGACTTGCTCGACACGCTTCAACAGCGGCAGCGAGATACGCCGGCTCGCCACCGCCTTGTTATTCGGCGCGAGCCACTATCGCTGGAGGACCAAGTGCGTTACCGGGGTCCAGTCTGGCTAGATCGGGTGGACGCGTCATCGCTGGCTCCTTACGGCTTCGGAGCGGAGGTCGGGCGTGCTCTCGAGCAGCGGCGCGAAACGCTGGGCGAGCTCGGGGTTGCCCCGGATGACCCACAGCGAGCCGCCAAGCTCCGCCATATAGAACAGCAGGCAATAGGGCAGTGGTTTGCCGAACAGTCCGGACAAAAGTTCCTGGCCAAGGGTCCGGATAGCTTTCGGGGTCGCATTCGACCGCTCGGAGAGGACGCTCCATACGTCGTCGTAAGCGACGGCGTTCGGTTCGTGCTGGTGCCTACACACGGCCGGGACCTTCGCATGCACGCGGGCAACGCGGTCGTCGTCGAGCGCAACGGCAGGGGTCGCCTTCTTGTGCGGGCGGGGGAAAGAGATCGCGGCCGCGACCGGTAGAGGTGTCAGCTCCGGAGTCTGCCCGCCATCAAGCCCCAATCGACCAAACAACAATGCCCGAGGAGTTGTCCCCATGGCTGCCAGCAAAGTTCGACGGGTCCGCGTCAGTGCGCGTATTTCCGTCTCTGTCCGTGATCGCTTGACGAAGTACTGCGCCGCGAGCGGCATCTCCGAGCGAGCCGTCATCGAGAATGCACTGCGGCAGTATCTCGAGGGTTCCAGCGACTCCGCGCTCGTGCTGCGGCGCCTCGATCGATTGCAGGCCTTAGTCGGTCGCGACCACCGCGACCTGGAGCTGCTGTCCGAGGCGTTCGGCCTGTATATGCGCTCATGGTTCCTAGCGCATTCCCCGCGTGTTGCGGAAAGCAAGAACCTGCGCGCGGGTGAGGGTGCGTACAAGGCATTCGCCCAGCATCTAGGCGAGCGATTCTCCGCGGGTCATCGCTTTGTCGACGACCTGCCCAAGGGGTCCATGAACGAAGAGGAGTCTTCGGAGATCACCTGAGCGCCGCGGTCAAGACGGCAGTTCTGAGCGGTGCGCAGAGTTGGACCTGATCCGACCGTCAGATGCGGAAATCACGGGCAAGAGGCGCGCGACCTCGGCCTCAGCCGGGTGTCGCCCCGTGGCAATGGGGGTCGCCACGAGAAGCGAGACCCGGTCAGACGATTGGCAATCTTGCGTGCCATGGGTGGGTGCCTTCCTTGCCCGCAAGGAACGTTGTCACCACGCGATAAAGGATCCCTAAAAAACGGCGAGGCAGATCCCGCCGTCGGTCGTGCGGCTCACACTCCGGCGCGGGCTAAGCTCCGAAGCGAACCGCGCGTTCGGTGCCTGTCGTACGCTCTTTGGTCTAGGCGAGAACGCACCGGCCACCTAAGCTGCGTGGCAGCGAAGGTGAGGCCCGACGTCGTCCAACCAGGTTCCAAGAGCGCAGCCACGGTCGCGCGAGGCGTTGCGATGGCGCTGGGTCTTCTTGGGATTCCCGCTGGAGCCATCGCGTGCTCAAGCGAAAAGGCGTTGCCGAGCGGGACGTTTCCGCCCGAACCGCTCGAAATCGCGACGAGCAGTTCGGGCGAATCGAAGGTCGCGGTGCGTACCTCGCCGCAACCGACCGTAAGAGGAACGAATCTCGTAGAACTGACGATTACCAACGCCAGCGACGGATTGCCTCGCGACGGTCTGCTCCTCGACATGAAGCCGTGGATGCCAGCGATGAACCATGGCAGCTCTGCCATCACGAGCGTCGTCGCCGAGGGTGGGGGGAAATACCTCGTCAGCGACGTCGACCTATTCATGCCCGGCCGATGGGAGCTTCGTACTTCGATTGCGGGGCCAGTAAATGACCATGTCGCTCCGCCCGTCGACATTCCGTAGGGCTCTGCTGACGACCGCCGCGGCCGCGTTCGCCAACGGCGGTGCCCCCGCAACGGTCTGGGCCCAAGCATGCTGTGCTGGAGGGAGCGCCGTGACTCCTGGGCGTCTCGAGCTGCATGAAGATGCCCTGGTCGGAGTACAGCTCAAGTTTGGACAAGGGCTCGGCTCCTACAACGAGGCCGGCCACTTCGTCGCAAACGGCACCGGCGACATCGAACAAGACTTCGAGCAAGATGCATTCGCTGCGTTGAGGTTTTCGCGTCGAGGACAGGCGGCCGTGCTCGTCCCGCTGATCGAGACGCGGCGTGTGA
>DASZHU010000121.1:0-4115 GCA_035937605.1 Acidimicrobiales bacterium
CCCCCGGCCATCCCGCCGAGTACGGTCCGAGACGACGGCCGCCGCACACGCTCGCGCCCGCGCTGATCACGCGCCCCGATGGTTCGTTGCGCGCCGTCATCGGCACCATGGGCGGTGACGCCCAGCCGCAGATCCTCCTGCAGCTCCTGACCCGATTGCTCCACCACGGGCAATCGCCGGGCGCGGTGATCGGCGCGCCCCGGTGGTCTCTGCTCGGAGAGGAGACCGGCTTCGACACCTGGGCCGACCCGGATAGCGCGCGTGTCGCCGTCGAGAACAGCGCTCCCGCGGGGTGGACGGACGGGCTCGTCGTGCGCGGCCACGACGTCGTGCCGGTGGACGGGATCTTCGGCACGTTCGGCCACGCCCACGTCATCGAGGTGAACGAGGACGGCCTCGCCGGCGCCGCCGACCCCCGCGCCATGATCGGCGCCGCCTCCGGCTACTGACGCCCCCGTTCTTGCAGTACGGGCGCTACAAAACTGTTTCGCCGGTACTGCAAGTTGCGGGGGTTCAGGCGTCGCGGTCGGTGAAGGTCGGGTCGCGCTTCTCGAAGTACGCGGTGACGGCTTCGACGTTGTTCGGGCTGCCGATGAGCGACGCCATCGTGCGCTCCTCGGCCTTGAACGCATCGGCCAGCGACGCCTGACCGGCCATGTTGAGCAGCGCCTTCACACCCTTGATCGCGAAGGGGTTCTTGCCTGCGATCTCGCGCGCGAGCTCGATCGCCGCGCCGCGCGGATCGTCCGCCACCCTTGTCGCCAGCCCGAGGTCTTTCGCTTCGGTTCCGGAGATCATGCGTCCCGTGAACGCGAGCTCCTTCGCGACATCGAGCCCGACGAGCCGCGGCAGCATCTGTGTGCCCGTCATGTCCGGCACCAGTCCCCAGCGGATCTCGAGCACGGACAGCTTCGCGTCGGGCGCCACGATGCGGATGTCGGCGGCGAGCGCGAGTTGGATGCCGGCACCGACCGCGGGCCCGTGCACCGCGGCGATCACGGCCGCGGGCATCTCCGTCCACACGTAACAGGCCTGCTGCCCGATGTTCGTGATCCGGGCGTCGTCGCGCCGACCGACGTCGCCGACCGACACGTCCGGTGACGCTCCCGCCATCTTCTGGAAGCTCTCGAGGTCCAGGCCCGCGCAGAAGCCCTTCCCGGACCCCGACAGCACGACGGCCCGAACGGACGGGTCGGCCTTCAGGCTCTCGCCCGCCTCGACCAGCGCGTGGAACATCGCGACGTCCACCGCATTGAGCTTCTCCGGACGGTTGAGGCGCACGTCGGCCACGCCGCGATCGATCTCGATGGTCACCCGGTCAGACATGGGCGCCATGCTCTCCCGTGCGCGGCCCACCCGCAAGACTGGACCGGCTGTGCACCGCCTCGTCGCTCTCCTCATCGCCTTCGGCGCGCTCGTCGTGGGGGCCGGCGCCGCAGCCGCGACTCCCGCTCGGCCGAGCGGGCCGAGCAGGCCGAGCGCGCCGGTGCCGATCGCCACGATCTCACCGGAGTTGGCCAACCTTCCGATCGACGGACCCGATTACCGGGCCGCCCAGTCCCGGTTCGACAGCGCGGCGAGCGCGCTCGCGACCGCCACCGCGCTCGCGCAGAGCACCACCGCCGATCTCGCCCGCCTCCACGCCGACGACGCCCGCCTCTCGCAGCTCGTGATGTCGGAGACGGCGACAAAGAAGGACGCCACGATCGCACTCGCGCAGACCAGAACCGGCCTCCGCGCGCTCGCGATCGACAGCTACGTGCACGGGCAGGATGAGGCCGCCTCGGCGTCCGACGTGAACGCGGCCACGACCGCATCGGGACATCAGGCCATAAGGCAGGCGATCAGTGACGCGCAGATCATCCGCCAACGCGACGCGACCGTCGCGTTCACCCACGCCGTCGACGCGCTGCGCAACGACCTCGAATCGCGCGTGGCGACCCGCGCAGAGCTGTTCACGACGCAGGCCGCGCACGACCAAGCGGTCGCCGATACGGCGCGGGACACCGACACGCTCGCGCAACGCCAAGTGGAGCTCGACAGATCCCGTGTCACCGCCACGGTCGTCGGTCAGGACTACGCGCTCGTGGCACTCGACGCGTACTGGCGCGCGGCGAACGCTATGGTTGCGGACGACCCGAAGTGTGGCATCCCGTGGTGGGCGCTGGCCGGGATCGCACGCGTGGAGAGCAAGCACGGCACCTACGGCGGCGCGCAGATCCTCGCCAACGGTGACGAAGACCGCTTGATCATCGGCATCCCGCTCGACGGAACCGACAACACGCAGCAGATCGCGGACACAGACGGCGGCCAGTACGACGGCGATCCGAACTTCGATCACGCAGTCGGGCCGATGCAGTTCATCCCCTCCACGTGGAGGCGCTGGGCGCGCGATCGCAACGCCAGCCCCAACAACATCTACGACGCCACTTGGTCGGCCGCGCACTACCTGTGCAGCGGTGGCCCGATGCAGACCGACGACCAACTGCGCCGCGGCTTCCTGCGTTACAACCAGTCCGACGCGTACGCCGACGAAGTGCTGAGTGTCGCCAAGGCGTACGCCCGATTCCCGATACCGTCCGCGCAATGACCGATCCGAAGTCGTTCCAGCTGTCGAGCGCGATCCACCAGTACCTGCTCGCGCACGGCACGCCGCCCGATGACATCGAGCAGGCGCTCATCGACGAGACGGCGGGCCTGGGCGACATCTCGAGGATGCAGATCGCTCCCGAGCAGGGTGCGTTGCTGCGGATCCTCACGCAGCTCGTCGGGGCCCGGCAGGCCGTCGAGGTCGGCACGTTCACCGGGTACTCGGCGCTCTGCATCGCACGCGGGCTCGCCGACGGCGGCCGGCTGCTCTGCTGCGACGTGAGCGAGGAATGGACGTCGATCGGACGGGGCCACTGGGCGCGCGCCGGCATCGACGACCGCATCGAGCTACGGATCGCTCCCGCGCTCGACACGTTGAGGGCGTTGCCCTCGACACCCACGATCGACCTTGCGTTCATCGACGCGGACAAGCCGAACTACATCGGCTACTACGAGGAGCTCGTGCCGCGACTGCGGGCAAACGGCCTGCTGATCGTCGACAACGTCTTGTGGCATGGCGCCGTTATCGATACCGAGGCCAACGACGACAACGTCGTGGCGATTCGGCGGTTCAACGACCACCTCGCGGCCGACGCGCGCGTCGATGCCGTGATGCTCCCCGTGAGCGACGGCATCACGCTCGCGCGCAAGAACTAGTCCCATTTCGTAGCTGACGCCCGTGTCAGTCCCGGGATGGTCCGAATCGCACCCCTCGGTCGGCGCGATCGCGCGCATCGTCACACACTTGCGATACACGACGCGAACCTCCGGACTACATTGCCGCTGCGGCGCGACCTGTGCCGCTCGTCACACGTACGGCGAGGCTCGACGTCCAGTGGCGAGATGTCCAACACAATCCGGGGGGAAATGTGCTGAAGCCCGCCTCACCGCGAACGACGCCGCGGCGGCTGTGTGCCTTACTACTCGTCATCGTGTTCGTCGCCGCTGCTTGCGGCGGCGGCAAGAGCAATAGCGCCAGCGGTAGCTCCGCGCCCGGCGGCAGCGGCAGTTCCTCGGCCGACACGACGAAGCCCGTTCTCGGCGGCAGCATCACCTACGCGCAGGAGGCGGAAGACGCCGGCGGCCTCTGCCTGCCCGAGGCACAGCTCGACATCTCCGGCATCGACTACGCGCGCACGATCTACGACACGCTCACCGCGCCGAACGCGGACGGCAAGTTCGTGCCGTTCCTCGCGAAGAAGGTCGATCACAACGCGGACTTCACCGTGTGGACGATCACGCTGCGCGATGGCGTGCAGTTCCATGACGGCACGCCGCTCACCGCGACGGTCGTGAAGAACAACCTCGACGCGTATCGCGGCAAGTACCCCGGTCGTAGCCCCGTGCTGTTCGGCCTCGTCTTCGGCAACTTCATCAAGGACATCACGGCCGACGACACCGCCAAGACCGTCACCGTCACCACCAACCAGGTGTGGCCGGCGTTCGACTCGTACCTGTGGTCGAGCGGCCGTCTCGGGATCATGGCGCAGAAGCAGCTCGACGAGGCCGGCGAGTGCGCGAAGGAT
>DASZHU010000122.1:0-4928 GCA_035937605.1 Acidimicrobiales bacterium
GCATGGAACACCGATGCCGCGCCGACTCCCTCGAAGAGCGCGTCGAGCGCCGACGGGTCGCGCACGTCGCCCACCACGGGCTGAATGGTCGACCCGAGCACGGACAACAGCGTCGCCTCGTGTCGGTCGCGCACGAGACAACGAACGCGCTCTCGCTCGCCGACGAGCGCGCGGACGAGGTTCTGACCGAGCCATCCGTTCGCGCCGGTGACGACGACGTTCTCCGGACGCGGCCGGTCGGAGGTGGTCACAGGGTGGCGAGAAAGTGGTCGGCGTTGCGGGCTGCGATCGTCATCACCGCGGCTTGCGGGTTCACGCCCGGGGCATCGGGCAGCAGCGACGCGTCGTTCACCCTGAGGTTGCGAACGCCCCACACCGAGCCAAAGCTGTCGGCCGCGGTGCGCGATCGGTTCTCCCCCATGCGCACCGACGACGTGAGGTGCACCGTCATCAGGTTCGCGCTCGATCGCGTGACGGCATCCCACCACGAGTGCAGCTCGTCGGTGCGGCGCACGACGCGTCCGCCGATCACCGACGGATAGAGCTCGGTGGCGCCGGCCGCGAGGAGTGACTCGCCGAGGTGGAGCAACCCGCGGGCGAGCCGGCTCATGTCGCCGTCGGTCAGCCGGTACGACACGATCGGCGCCTTGAGCCCGGGCACCGCGACGATGCGACCACTCGCGTCGCCCCGGATCGCCGCGTAGTAGACGAAGACGCGCTCCCAGTCCGCGAGCGCCTCACTGAAATCGGCCGCGGAGTCGGACAATGCGAGCGCGATGTGCCCTCGCCGGCTCACCGACCCTCCGATCGTGAGCGCCGGTGCGAACTCGGTGATGCGGTGCATCGGGACGCCGGTGTGATCGAGTGGGCTGCCAAAGCGTGCCGCGATCTTGATGGTCGGGTGCAGCTTGAGCCCCCGGCCCGCCTGCCCGCGCACGCCGCTGCGCTGCAAGAGCGCTGGCGTGTGGATCGCCCCTGCACAGACGAAGACGTGGTCGGCATGGATCGTCACCGGCTCCGTCGTGCCGTCGGCCCGCGTGCGCTCACACCGCGCGCCGGTGACGCGATCGCCACTGCGCTCGAGCTTCACGACTCGGCAGTCTGGGGTCACGCTGGCACCCGCGGCCGTAGCGCGCGGGATCATCGTGCGCGCCATCGTCTGCTTCACGCCGCGACCCTGCTCGTCGTACTTGAACACACGCGGGAACTCCACCGCGCGCCACCCGAGCTTCGCCGCGCCTCGCTCGAGCGTCGCGGACGACGGTGGCGGCGCGACCGGCAGCGAGGAGACGGACTGGGCGTCTTCCACGTCTTGCGCGTAGCGGTCGAGGACGTGCTCGTCGAACTCCTCGATCCGATACGTCGTGCGCCATTCGTCGATCAGGTACGAGGGCAGCCGGTGCCACAGGCCGGAGTTGATCTCGGTGCTCCCACCCACGCAACGCCCCTCGGCGTAGGCGACGGGCGGCGCTCCGAGCGTGGCGCACGAACCCCGATGCCGGTATTTCAGGACCATCTCCTCGAGCGAGAAGGGCTCGACGGCGTCGGGATCGACCCACGGGCCCTCCTCCACGATCAGCACCGATCGGCCCGCCGCCGCCAGCTTCGCCGCGGTCGTTGCGCCCCCGGCGCCCGAGCCGACGACGAGCACCTCGGTGTGCAGGACGGTCACACGATCTCCTGCTCGGCGAACAGCACGAGCGAGCGGAACACGCGGACGTACTGGCGCAGTGGCGGGATCGGGCTGGTGTCGAGTGAGTGCACGAGCCCGTTCCGGTCCGGCCGGAACACGCGGGCCCATCCTCCGAGGGCAATCGACGCGCCGCCGATCGAGAACCGCAGGTGCTCGGGCATCGACCGCAGCGCGCCGTCGACGAAGCCCTCGATGGCGCGCCGACGGCGCGCATCGTGGGTGGTGACCAGCCGGTCGACGACCTGGCGCTCGAACCAGAGCACCGGACGAGGCTAGTGGGACCGCGCACTGACCTTGCCCGGCCAACGGCCGACTGCGGACGGTCAGGCGGGGTAGGTGTCGATCTCGGTGGCCTTCACCGCCACCCACACGTCGGCCCCCTCGACCAGGCCGAGATCGCGCACCGACGCAGCCGTGATCTCCGCGACCACCGGCGGGTTCGCGTCGACCCGGACGCGGAACCGATCCCCCACCGGCTCGACATCGGCGACGGCACCGCGCCACGTGTTGCGTTGCGATCCTTCGGGCCGCAGGCGATGCAGCGTCACCGCGCGAGGGTGCACGGCCGCGAAGACCGGACCCGGATGGATGCGATCGGCCATCACGAGCATCCCCCCGCCCTCGATGCTCACCGAGCCGGCTTCGTCCACCACACCCGCGAACAGGTTGGTGCCGGTCAACGCAGCCACCCAGCGGGTGCGCGGGCGCGCTGTGATCTCGCCCGGCGTCCCGGCCTGCACGATTCGCCCGTCGTCGAGAACGAGCACGTCGTCCGCGAGCACGGCGGCATCGACCGGATCGTGCGTCACGAGTACCCGGACGCCCGGAAACGTCGCGAGGTGACGACGCAGGTCACGGCGCACCTCGTTGCGCGTCGTGGCGTCGAGGGCAGCCAGCGGCTCGTCGAGCAGCAACAATCTGGGACTCGGCGCGAGTGCGCGCGCGAGCGCGACCCGTTGCGCTTGACCGCCGGACAGTTGGGAAGGACGAGCGTGCTCCCTCCCCTCGAGGCCGACGCGGTCCAGCCAGTGCGCACCTTCGCGGCGTGCGTCGCGGCGCCTGCGCCCCTGGGTGCGGAGCCCGAACGCGACGTTGTCGAGTGCGTCGAGGTGCGGGAACAGAAGGTTGTCCTGGAACACGACGCCCACGGGACGGCGCTCCGGCGGCACGTAGGTCGCGCGGGACGCGTCGTCGAGCGCGACGCCGTCGAGCACGATGCGTCCGGCGGACAGCGTGCGCAGCCCGGCCAGCGCTCGCAACAGCGTCGTCTTGCCGGCCCCGTTCGGGCCGACGATGGCGGTCGTTCTCCCAGGGTCGATCGACAGCGAGACGTCGAGGGTGAAACCGTCGAGCTCGACGCGCACCTCGGCCTCGAGCGTCATCGCGTCGTGAGCCATCGATCGCGCAGCGCGATGAGCACCGCGAGCGAGACCGCGAGGAGCACGAGCGACAGCACGATCGCCGAGTCCGGGTTCGAGCCCTCGAGCTTGATGTAGACGAACAGCGGCAGGGTCTGCGTGGTGCCCTGGAGGTTGCCAGCAAAGGTGATCGTGGCGCCGAACTCGCCCAGTGCCCGAGCCCAGCACAACACGGTCCCGGCCACGAGAGCGGGGGTGACGAGGGGCAGCGTGACGCGCCGGAAGACGGTGAACCGACCCGCGCCCAGCGTGCGCGCCGCCTCCTCGAGTCGTTGGTCCGAGGTGCGAAATGCAGCTTCGAGCGTCAGCACGAGGAAGGGCATCGCAACGAACGCCTCCGCCACCACGGCGCCTGCGGTGGTGAACGGCAGGTTGACGCCCACGCGATCGAGCTGGCTGCCCACGATCCCGCGCCGACCGAGCGCGAGCAGCAGGGCCACCCCGCCGACGACGGGCGGCAGCACCATCGGCAACGTGGTCAGCGCGCGCACGAGTCGCTTGCCGGGGTACTCGACCCGCGCCTGTACCCACGCCAGCGGTACGCCGAGCACGAGCGCGACCGCGGTGGCCGACGACGAGGTGACGAGCGACAGCCGGAGCGCATCGCGGGCCGGCTGCGAGCGCAGCGTCTCCCAGGCGGACGACCACGGCGCCCGCCACACCAAGCCTGCGAGCGGAAGCGCGAACAACAGCGCGCCGATGGCCGCGATCGCCACGGGCACGACCGGTCGCCGGTCCGCGATCCCCGCTGTCGGCGGGCGGTGGCCGGCGGGCACGTCAGTCAGCGGCGATCTCGACGACGACGTTCGTCGCCTTCACCGTCGCGACGGCTAGGACACCCGGCGCGAGACCCAACTCGTCGGCCGCCTCCCGACTCATCAGCGAGACGACACGGTGGGGTCCGGCCTGCAACTCGACCTGGGCCATCACCTTGTCCTTGACCACGCGCGTCACGATGCCAGGAATCCGGTTGCGCGCCGAGCGACCGATGATGACGTCGGGATCGCGTTCGTCGGTGATGTCGACCGCGAACTTCGCGAGCGCCGCGCCGTCGATGAGTCGCCGGCCGCCCTCGCTGCGCGTCGCGTCGATACGGCCGTCGTCCACCCAGCGCCGCACGGTGTCGACGCTCACGCCGAGCAGCTCCGCGGCCTGACCGATGCGATAGGAGGGCACGTCCGCGACGCTAGAGGGTCATGTCGCGGGCAGGAACCCATGTCGGTAGAGCGCGTCTTGCCCGGAACCCCTGACGACGGCATCGACGAAGGCTGCGGCGGCGTCGCGGTGCGTCGTAGCTTTCACGATGGCGATCGGGTACTCGGCGACGACGTTCTGAGCGTCCGGAATCACGACCCCTTCTCCCCTCGAGCCCGCGGCCGTGACGTCGGTGACGTAGACGACCGTCGCATCGGCTTCACCACTCGTCACCTTGGCGACGGCCGACTTCACATCGGCTTCCTTCGACACCGGCTTCACCTGCACGCCGGCCGTCTGGAAGATCTGCGCGGCGTACTTGCCCGCAGGAACGGTGTCATCCTCGGTCACGAACTTGATGTCGGACCGTGCCAGGTCGGCGATCGAATGGACCCCTTTCGGATTTCTGGGTGCGACGAGGATCTCGAGCTTGTTCTTCGCGAACGTCGCCGCTGTCTCCACGAGACCGGCATCGGTCAGCTTCTTCATCGAGGCGGTGTCCGCGGTCGCGATCACGTCGGCCGGCGCGCCCTGCTGGATCTGTGTCACCAGGGCGCCCGATCCGGCGAAGCTGTACGTGATCGCCAGGCCCGGCTGCGCCGACTCGAGCCCGGTCTGTAGAT
>DASZHU010000123.1:0-2390 GCA_035937605.1 Acidimicrobiales bacterium
TCTTCTTGCACCGCGTCGTCTCCGATCTTCCCGAGGCCAAGCGCAAGATGCTCGAACGACTCCACGGCTCGTCGGAGGCGCTACGCGGCCGCAAGGTCCTGGTCGTCGACGACGACGCACGCAACATCTTCGCCCTCACGACCGTCCTCGAGAACAAGGAGATGAACGTCGTAAGCGCGACCAACGGGCGGCAGGCGATCGAAATCATCGAGAGGACACCGGACCTCAGCGTCGTCCTCATGGACATCATGATGCCCGAGATGGATGGCTACGAGACGATGCGCGAGATCCGCAACGACTCGCGATTCCGCACGCTGCCCATTCTCGCGCTCACCGCCAAGGCGATGAAGGGCGACCGCGAGAAGTGCCTCAAAGCGGGCGCGTCGGACTACATCGCCAAGCCCGTCAACACCGAGCAGCTCCTCTCGCTCCTGCGCGTCTGGCTGTACCGTTAGGAAACCCGCGAATGTCGGACACGATCAACATTCTCCTCGTCGACGATGAGCGTCGAAATCTCGACGCCCTCGAGTCGCTTCTCGACGACCCGTCGTACCGAGTTCTGCGCGCGGAGGACGCGGACAAGGCGCTGCGGCATCTGCTCGCGAACGACGTCGCGGCGATCGTGCTCGACATCAAGATGCCGGTCATGAGCGGCTTCGAGCTGGCGCAGCTCATCAAAGGGACGAAGAAATTCCGGCAGATCCCGATCCTCTTTTTGACGGCGCACCTCCTCGAGGACCACGACGTTCTCACGGGCTATGGCGCCGGCGCAGTCGATTACCTGACGAAGCCCGTCAATCCGCAAATCCTTCGGCACAAGGTCGCCGTCTTCGCCGATCTCTTTCGCAAGACGCGTGCTCTCGCCGAGCTGAACGAGCATCTCGAAACACGGGTGCAAGAGCGCACGGCAGAACTGGAGAAGTCGGAGGCCGCGCTGCAGGCAGCAAGCAAACAGAAGGATCTGTTCCTGGCCACGCTCGCGCACGAGCTCCGCAATCCCCTCGCTCCACTGCGAACCGGGCTCGACATTTTGCTCCATCAAGGGCAAAAGCTGCCCATCGTCGCGAACACTCTTGCCGCGATGAATCGGCAGCTCGATCACATGGTGCGGCTGGTCGACGATCTGCTCGATGTCTCGCGAGTCAGCCGCGGCGCGCTCGAAATGCGTAGGGAGCAGGTAGAGCTCTCGTCCGTCATCCACCGGGCGATGGAAACGACGAGCCCCTCGTTCGCGCGACGCAATCAGGTCATCGCGGTCGACGCCGACGGGCCGGTCCCCGCGTTCGTGGACGCGACCCGGGTTGCGCAAATCGTCGGCAATCTGCTCAGCAATGCGTCGAAGCACTCGGCCGAGGGAGGGCGGATACGCGTCGAGATGCGTCGCGAGGGGGAGATGGCCACCATCCGGGTAAGCGACGACGGCGTTGGAATCCCGCCCGATCAGCTCGGACGCGTGTTCGACATATTCACGAAGATCGAGCGCTCCGTGCAGAGCGCGAACGACGGGCTCGGCATCGGGCTGGCCCTCTCACGACGGCTCGCCGAGCTTCACGGCGGGACACTCACCGTGGCGAGCGCGGGCGAGGGCAAGGGCGCGACGTTCAGTCTCACGCTGCCGACGGGGGCCGCGCAGGTGGCGGCCGAAACGCTTCCAGCAAAAGCCGCGAAGCCAACAACGTCCCCGGCGGGCTGCCTTAGCATCGTCGTCGTAGAGGACAACGAAGACTCCGGGGACATGATGGCGACGTGGCTCGAGCAGCTGGGCCACCGGGTGCGCGTCGCTCGCACGGGGCCGGACGGCGTAGCGGTCGTCCTCGAGGCGCGTCCCGACGTCGTTCTGTGCGACCTCGGCCTGCCGGGCATGGACGGGGTGGACGTGTGCCGCCGCATCGCTGCCGAAATGCCAGTATCGCCGGTCATGATCGCGCTGACGGGCTGGGGGACCGCGGGAGACCGGCGGCGGACAAACGAGGCTGGCTTTCAGCATCATCTCGTAAAACCGGTCGACCTGGACCAGCTTCGCCTGGTTCTGGAGTCTGTGGACCAAGAGGGCCGGGCCCGGCGAGACGGCGCGTCTGCCGCTGCGCCGCAGAGTGATCACACGAAAGCGGCGGAGCGACGCTCAGCCCCCTAGTGACCGGGGCGTCCTCGAAGCCGACGATCGCGCTGGGTCACAGACCAATCGCCTTCGGTCGCAGACCGAACCCGATCACCCTCGAGGACAATCGCCTTCGGTCACAGACCAATCGCCTTCGGTCGCCGACCCAACGCGTTCGGTCGCAGACCGAACCCGATCACCCTCGAGGACAATCGCCTTCGGTCACAGACCCAACGCCTTCGGTCGCCGACCCAACGCGTTGGGTCGCAGACCGAACCCGATCACCCTCGAG
>DASZHU010000124.1:0-7417 GCA_035937605.1 Acidimicrobiales bacterium
CCGCCGACGGAGATCGTCACCGACGCACCGCGGTGGTAGCGCTTGCCGATCTCCGCGCACTTGCGAGCGAGCTCGGCGATGCCGAGCGTGTCGTCGTCGGTCTCGGTGGGGAGGCCGATGAGGAAGTACAGCTTCATCCGCCGCCAACCCTGCGAGTACGCGGACTCGACCGCGCCGTAGAGGTCCTCTTCGGTGATGAGCTTGTTGATGACCTGGCGCATCCGCCACGAGCCCGCCTCGGGCGCGAACGTGAGCCCGGTCCGACGCGCCTTTTGGATCTGCGCGGCGATGCCGACGGTGAACGCGTCGACCCGCAGGCTCGGCAGGCTCACGCTGACGTTGTCCTCACCCGCCGTGTCGGCCACGACGCGCTCGATTCCGGAGAAGTCCGCGGTGGACAGCGACGTGAGTGCGACCTCGTCGTAGCCGGTGCGCTTGATGCCGGACTGGATCATGTGGCGCACCTGGTCCGCCGGGCGCTCACGCACAGGACGCGTGATCATCCCTGCTTGGCAGAAGCGACACCCGCGGGTGCAACCGCGGAACACCTCCACGTTGAGGCGATCGTGCACGACCTCGGTGAGCGGGACGAGCTGGCTCTTCGGGTACGGCCACGCGGCGAGATCGGCGATGGTGCGCTTCTCGACCTGGTTCGGTACGTCGGCATGCTTCGGCGCCACTCGCTCGATGCGACCGTCAGTCGCGTACGTGACGTCGTACATCGACGGCACGTACACACCGGGAACGCGTGCGAGCGCGTGCAGCACCTCCTCGCGCGCACCACGTCCGCAGCGCTTCCACTCCCCTACGATCTCGGTGATCTCCGACACGACCTCTTCGCCGTCGCCGAGCACGGCGAAGTCGAGGAAGTCCGCGAGCGGCTCGGGGTTGTAGGTGCAGTGGCCGCCGGCACCGATGAGGGGATGGTGCGGGGCACGGTCCGCGGCGCGGACCGGCACGCCCGCGAGGTCGATGCAGTTGAGCACGTTCGTGTAGACGAGCTCGGCCGAGAGGTTGAAGGCGAGGATGTCGAAGCAGCCCGCGGCGCGGTGCGTGTCGACGGAGAACAGCGGGAGGCCGTGCTCACGCAACAGGGCCTCGAGGTCGGTCCACGGTGCGTAGGCGCGCTCGGCCACCGCGTCGTCACGCTCGTTGAGGATCTCGTAGAGGATCTGCAGCCCCTGGTTGGGCAGCCCGATCTCGTAGGTGTCGGGATAGGCGAGCAGCCACGAGACCTTGTGGTCCCCGTGCTCGGGCGCCTGCGCGCCGTCCTCGCAGCCGATGTAGCGCGCCGGCTTCTGCACCCGGGCGAGCAGTGGCTCGAGCTCGGTCCACATCGACGTCATGATCGCCGCCAGGCTACCCCTCGGTTCTTGCAGTACCGGCGAACAGATCCGTATCGCCCGTACTGCAAGTTCCGGTTGGGGGGACAGTCATGCGAAGCGGCGCATGTGGACGTTGAGGACGAGGCCGAGGGCGAAGAACTCGGCCAGGGTCGACGACCCGCCGTAGGACACCAGCGGCAGCGGGATCCCGGTGACCGGCATGATCCCCATCGTCATCCCCACGTTCTCGAAGATCTGGAACATCAGGAACGCGAGCACCCCCACGCACACGAGCATCCCGAACTCGTCGCGGGCCAGCTGCGCCGTCCGCCAGATGCGCCAGGCGATGATGCTGAACAGCGACAGCAACGTCGCCGCCCCGAGGAACCCGAGCTGCTCCCCCACGGCGGTGAAGATGAAGTCCGTGTGCTGCTCGGGCACGTTGCCCAACCGCGTCTGGCTGCCCTGGCCGATGCCCTCGCCGGTGAGCGCGCCGGCGCCGATGGCGGTCTTGGACTGGTTGATGTTGTAGGTCTCCTTCGTGAGACCTTGATCCTGGTGCGTGAACGACGTGAGCCGGTCCTTCTGGTACTGCGCGAGGAAGCTGGAGTTCAGCGCGAACGTGGCGCCGAGCACCGTCACAAGCATGAGCGCGGCGAGATGCTTCGCCTGCACGCCGGCCACGAGGAACACGCCGGCGGTGATCACGCTCAACACGAGCGCGGTGCCGAGGTCCGGCTGCATCATGATCAGGAAGAGTGGGAAGCCGGCGGCCACCACCATGATGATCAGGCGACGACGGTCGATCTCGCCGTAGAACTGCGCGGCGACGGCCGCGATCGACAGGATCAGCGCGAGCTTCATGAACTCCGACGGCTCGACGGTGAACGTGCCGACCTGGAACCAGGACTGCGCCCCCTTGCTCTTCAAGCCGAGCGGCGTCTTCACCAGCAGCAGGAGCGAGCACGCACCGATGTAGGCGAAGATCGCCCAGTCGCGGAAGTGCCGGTAGTCGGTCACCACCACCAGCGCCATGACCACCAACCCCAGCACGACGAACAGCGCCTGCTTCACCAGGAACGTGGTGTTGTACGGCGGTAAGGGGCCGCGCGTCGCGGTGTAGACCATCAGCAGCCCGAGTGTGGACACCGCGACCACACAGCCGACGAGCACGAGGTCGAGGTGCCGCCACGCCGCCGTCGGGTTGCGGCGCAGCGTGCTCGCGGCGCTGCGGGGCACGTGCCGCGGGATCGCCGAGACGGCCATCAGTCCGGACTCCCACCGGAGTTGTCGACGGCGCCGGGCACCGGCGCCGACAGCGAGCCGCCCGGCTGCACGGTCGGGGCGTGCGCGGGATCGGCGAGCGCTTGGAACACCCGGCGGATCACCGGCGCCGCTGCCGTCGCACCGAAGCCCGACTGCTCGAGCACGGCCACGCCCACGTACTGGGGCGCCTCGGCCGGCGCGATGCCGACGAACAGCGCGGTGTCCTGCTTGCCCGTGACCTGCGCGGTGCCGGTCTTGCCCGCGACGGTCCAGTTCGGGAACCCACGGAACGCGCCGTACGCCGTCCCCTCCGGCGAGTTCACCGCGCCGGTGAGGCCCTGCATGATCGGGTCGCGCATCTCCGGCGGGAGCGCCACCTGGTGCTGCACCCGAGGCTGGATCGCCTGCACGACGTCCTGCGTGCCGCCCTTCGTGATCTTGATCGCGACGTTCGGCGAGTAGAGCGTGCCGCTGTTGGCGACTGTGCTGTACGCGTTCACGAGTTGCAACGGCGTGACTGCCACCTCGTTCTGCCCGATCGCCAGCTGCACGTTGTCGCCGGTGTACCAGTCGCCGTACGGGAACGCGGTCGGGTTCTGGTCATGGCGCTTCTTCTTCTCGTCCGGAGTGAGCACGAAGCCCGTCTGCTCACCCGGCAACGGGATGCCGGTCTCCGAATTGAACCCGAGGTCCTGTGCCGCGGCCTGGATGGGATCGCCGAGCGCGGCGCGGTTCGTCCAGAACTGACCACCGAGTTGGTAGAAGTACACGTCGCTCGACACGGACAACGCGCGCGGCAGGTTCACGCGTCCGTGCGCGGTGCCGCCCGAGTTGGTGAAGCTGCACTGACCGAGCGCACCCGTGCAGCCCGGCACGAGGTAACGACCACCGTCACTGATCGTGGTGTCGGGTGTGATCACACCCGACCGCAGGCCGGCCACGGTGGTGACCAACTTGAACGTGGAGCCCGGCGCGTACTGGCCCTGCAGGGCCCGATTGTTCAACGGATAGAACGATGCCGGGTCGTTCAGCTGCGTCCACGTGTCCGTCGGGATCGGGCGCGTGAACTCGGAGGGGTCGTAGTCAGGGAACGACGCCATCGCGATGATCTGGCCGTTGTTCGGATCCTCGATAACGGCGGCGCCCGCCGGTGACTGGTTGTACGACCCGTCACGGTTGCGACGGTTGTGGGCGTTGTTGAGCTCGTCACGCAGCGCCTGCTCGGTCACGGCCTGCACGTTGGCGTCGATCGACAGATACACGTCGTTGCCCGCCACCGGACGGTCGTACGACAACTGGCGGATCGTGGTGCCCTTGGCGTCGACCTCGAGCACCCGCTTACCCGGCGTGCCCCGCAGCTGATCTTCGTAGGTGCGCTCGACACCCGTCTTGCCGATCTCGTCGCCCAGCGAATACGTCTTCGGGCTGCTCTTGCGGGCGTCGAGCTCGTCCTGCGTCACCGACCCGACGTAGCCCAGCACGTGCGAAGCCGTGCGCCCGAGCGGGTACGAGCGCACCGTCGTCTGCGTGACCGCGACGGCGTCGCCGAAGTCCGTGTGGTGCTCCGCGAAGTACAACAACCCCGGCTTCGGGAGGTCGTCGGCGACGGGCACCGGCGTGTACGGGCTGTACCGCTGATCCTGGAGACGCTTCTCGAGGAAATCGCGGGTGATGTTCTGCTGCGTGTAGCGCGTCAGCTCGACGCCCAGACGGTCGAGGATGTCGGCCCGCTGCGTCGCGTGCTTCGCGGCGTCGGGCAGCTTGTTCTTGTCGACCGTGACGACCACGGACACGCGGTTGTCGACGAGCACGATCCCGTTGCGGTCGAAGATGCGGCCGCGGGGGGCTTCTTCGAGGATCACGCGTTCGCGATTCGCGGTGGCCGCGGTACGGAACTGCTGGCTCGCCATGATCTGCAGGTACCAGAGCCGCGCGAAGAGCGCGGCGAACAACGAGACGATGACGATGCCGAGGATGCCGAGACGCAGGCGCGGGTTGTCCGGGTTCACGATGTGACCAACCGGCCGCCGCGGCTCGTGACCGGCAGCGCCCAGCGCGTGACCCGCATCATCGGCAGCACCAACATCGCGTTGAGAACCGCGACCACGAGCGCGATGGTGACGAGCTTGCGGTCGAAGGGAACCTCCAACCCGATGAACTTGCCGACGATCGCCAGTGTGAGCACCCCAAGCGCGCTCCCGCCGAGCGCGGTGAGCACCGGGATCCACCACGCGGCGCGCAGCACGCCGGCCTGCACCATGCCGACGAAGTAGCCCACGAGCGTGTACCCCAGCGCGAAGAACCCCGTCGGCGTTCCGTGCACCACGAGATCGAGGGCGAAGCCGGCGATGAAACCGACGATTGCGCCCCGCTCACGCCCACCGGCGATGCCCGCGGCGATCGGGAGGAGCATCACGATGTCGCCCCGCGCCCCGAAGACGTCGATGTCGGCCAGCAAGGTGGTCTGCAACGTGACGAGCACGAAGACCACGAACGCGGGACGGGCGAACCTCACTTGGGCGGTTCCCAGAGCAGCACTTTCACGAACGTAAGCCGCCCGAGGTCCGCAAGGGGTGTCACCGTCAGCACCTGGGTGAGCTGGTCGGCCGACAGCTCGGTCTTCGAGACCCGCCCGATCGGAATGCCGCCGGGGAACACCGCCCGGTCCTCCCCGCTCGTGGTGACCATCTCGTCGGTGGCGACCTTCACCTTCGGGTCGATGCCCTCGTCGACCACGAGGGGCTTGCCGTCGCCCTGGCCGTGCACGAGCGCGGTCTCGCCCGAGCTCACCAGGCGCACCCCCGCGACGAGGTCGGGATCGGTCATGAGCTTGATCACGCTGCGGTTCGACTGCACGTCGGTGACCCGGCCGATGAGGCCGGCGCCGGTCACGACCGGCATGCCGATCTTGATCCCCTTCGCCGTGCCCCGGTCGAGCTCGATCGTGTGCTCGAAGTTCGTGAGGGGCCCGGCGATGACCTGGGCCGTCACGGACGGGAGCTGCGTGAACTGGGTGATCCCGTCGAGCTGGGCAAGGGCGTCGTACTGCTTCTTGGCGTCCGCGTTCACGGCGGCCTGA
This sequence comes from Acidimicrobiales bacterium, assembly GCA_035937605.1. Taxonomy (GTDB): domain Bacteria; phylum Actinomycetota; class Acidimicrobiia; order Acidimicrobiales; family JACDCH01; genus DASUCS01. The sequence continues at coordinate 5,671 of DASZHU010000124.1, forward strand.
CCCTGGAGCGCTTCGACCTGGGCCCGCAGCTGGTCGTTCTCCTTCTTGACGTCGTGGTAATGGAACAGGCCGTTCCAGGCGTCGCCAACGGGTGAGAACACGCTGCCGGCCGTGTCCCGCACCGGGCTGAAGGCCGAGGAGACAGCGTTGCGGAGCGAGTGGATCGCGCTCGAGCCCCGGAAGTCGAGGGTCAGGACCGTGATCGAGGTGAGGAGCAGCAGCGCCAGCGTGAATCGGGATCGTCCGGGGCGACGCGAGAGGGCCAAGGGGCTCCCTCAGCGATTAACGGTCGCCGGTAGACGAGAACAGCACGCCCTTCAGCGCGTCGAACTCCTCGAGCGACTGACCCGAACCGATCGCCACCGCGTGCAGCGGATCGTGGGCGATCACGATCGGCATGCCGGTCTCGTTCTGCAGGCGGGCGTCGATGCCGTGCAGCAGCGCGCCGCCCCCGGTGAGCACGATGCCCTGCTCCATGATATCGGCCGCGAGCTCCGGTGGCGTCTTGTCGAGCGTGACCTTCACCGCGTCGACGACTGCGGACACGGGCTCTTCGAGCGCGCCGCGGATCTCGTCGGTCGACACCACGATCGTCTTCGGCAGACCGGTCACGAGATCGCGACCGCGGATCTCTGCGTGCACCTCGTCGACGAGCGGCCACGCGGAACCGAGCGCGATCTTCACCTCTTCGGCCGTGCGATCGCCGAGCGCGAGGCTGTATTCCTTCTTGATGTAGTTGACGATCGCGTCGTCGAGCTCGTCGCCGCCGACGCGCACCGACTGACTCGCGACGATGCCACCGAGCGAGATCACCGCCACCTCGGTGGTGCCACCGCCGATGTCGACGATCATGTTGCCCGTCGGCTCCTGCACGGGCAGCCCCGCACCGATCGCGGCCGCCATCGGCTCTTCGATGATGTAGGCGGGCTTGCGGGCGCCGGCGAACTCGGCGGCCTCCTGCACGGCGCGTTGCTCGACCCCGGTGATGCCCGACGGCACGCAGATCACCATCCGTGGGTGCAGCGACAGGCGGCGCGGGTGAACCTTGGTGATGAAGTACTTGAGCATCTTCTCGCAGATCTCGAAATCTGCGATGACGCCGTCCTTCAGCGGGCGGATCGCCTGGATGTGGGCGGGCGTGCGCCCGATCATCCGCTTTGCTTCCGCCCCGACGGCGAGAAGCCGGCCGTCCTTCGCGTTGACGGCGACGACCGACGGCTCGTCGAGCACGATGCCGCGCCCGCGGACGTAGATGACGGTGTTGGCCGTGCCCAAGTCAACGGCCATGTCGCGACCCATGAACTGGGAGAGAACAGTTTCGGACATGCGCGCCCCGTGCGGTGCTTCCAGTGGTTGCGGAAAGTTAGTCGGCACCGAGCGCGATGATCTCGGCCCCTACTTCGCCGACCACGTTAGACGCTGTAATGCTTTCGCAACAATCGTCCGGCTAGAGCGCAGGAAACCACAGCGCGATCTCGCGCGTGGCGGACTCGTGCCCGTCGCTCGCGTGCACGAGGTTCTCGGTGGTGGTCGTGGCGAAGTCGCCGCGGATCGTTCCCGGCTCGGCGTCGTCGACCTTCGTCGCGCCGACGAGCTTGCGCACGAGCGAGAACGTGTTGTCGGCCGGACCTTCGATCACCATCGCGAACACCGGCGAACGCGTAATGAACGCGATGAGCTCGCCGTAGAACGGCTTGCCTTCGTGCTCGGCGTAGTGCTTCGCGGCGAGGTCGTCGCCGACGGTGCG
>DASZHU010000125.1:0-2716 GCA_035937605.1 Acidimicrobiales bacterium
GCGCGGCGGTGATCGGAACAGATGAGCACGTCACTCTCGATGGGATGGTCGAGGTCGCCGAGCTCCTTGGCGGGGACATGATGGAACGCGGCCGCCACCTGACATTCGGGTACCGCGGCCTGCACGCTCGCCGCCACCGAACCTCGCGGGGGCACCAACGGCTGGAACTCGCGCCCGATGCGCGTGAGCGCGTTCGCCATGGAGATCACGACCTTGCCGTGTAGCAGCTGGCCCACCGATTTCACGGTCTCCGATGCACCGTCCCACGGTGTGGCCAGCACGACGAGGTCGGTCGCGGCCGCACCGACGTTGTCAGCCGGCTCGATCTGCAGCTTGCGGCCCGACCACTTCGTGAGTAGCTCGCGCGTCGTCGCTTCGGCGCGTTCCATCGAGCGCGAGCCGATAACCACATCGAAGCCGACCGACGCCAGTCGAGCCGCAAGAGCGCTGCCCGCCGGGCCCGTACCCCCGAGGATCCCGATACGCACGACGAAAGACCTTAGGCCAGTAACGTCCGCCCTCGACATTCGATCGGACGTGACATGGGCCTCCTCGACGGCAAACGCATCCTCGTCACCGGTGTACTCACCGACGACTCGCTGGCGTTCGCGGCGGCGCGCATCGCGCAGGAGCAAGGTGCGGACATCGTGCTCACGGGAGCCGGCCGCGGCATGGGGCTCACGCGGCGAGTGGCACGTCGCCTACCGACGGAACCCGACGTGTGGGAGCTCGACGTGACCGAGCCGGCGCATGTCGAAGCCGTGCGCCGACAACTCGTCGACAAGTGGGGACGCGTCGACGGTGCGCTGCACGCGATCGGCTTCGCGCCGCCATCGTGCCTCGGGGGCGGGTTCATGGACGCGCCGTGGGAGGACGTCGCGATCGCCTTGCAGATCTCGACCTACTCGCTGAAGGTGCTGGCCGAGCTCGTCGCGCCACTCATGCCCGATGGCGGATCGATCGTCGGGCTCGACTTCGACAACAGCACCCAGGCGTGGCCCGCGTACGACTGGATGGGCGTCGCGAAGGCCGGGCTCGAGGCCACGATGCGGTACCTCGCCAAGACGCTCGGACCGCAGGCCATCCGGGTCAACCTGGTCGCCGCCGGGCCGATCAGGACCATCGCTGCGAAGTCGATTCCCGCGTTCGCGCAATTCGAGGACGTGTGGAACGACCGCGCTCCCCTCGGCTGGGACGTGAAGGGCGACCACGAAGCCGTGGGGCGTGCGTGCGTCGCGCTCCTGTCGGACTGGTTCCCGAAGACGACAGGCGAGATGGTCCATGTCGACGGGGGCTTCCACGCCGTCGGCGCGTAGCTGCCTCGCGTGATCAGGAGTCGAGGTACTTCGGGTTGGCCACCTTCAGCTTGTCGGTGACGGTCGCAACCACGGCGTTCTTGATCTCGTCGTAGCGATCGTCCGCGTCGCCGCGTCGGATGGCGTCGGCCATCGCCCGCTCGTCGTCGAATCCGAGCTCGTGCAGCCGTTTCTCGTGCGCGGCCCGCTGGCCGGGGCCCAGCGCGAGCTCGCGCTCGATCATCCCGAGCACGTTCACGGCGACACGCGTGTGGAACTGCACGCGGCCCCCGGTCGCGGCCATCACGTCGCGCTCCAGGAACTCGCGCACGGCTTCGACGAGCTCGTCGATGGTCGGGCGATCGTGGGGTGCGGTCACGGCAGCAGCGCCAAGAGGTCGTATTCGTTCTCACACACGCGACGGCCGATCGCGGCGAGCTCGACCGAGCGGCTGAAACCGTTCAGGTGGGTCGACGCCTGCATGATGCACATGACTCCCCACTTCAGCGTTCCGAGCACCTCCCACCAGTGCACCGCGTCGGGATCCACGTCGACGCCCGCGGCCGCGCCGTACGCGGCGAACAACTCGTCGTAATCACCGAACCCGCCCACCGGCTTCTTCGCACCGAAGCGCCACGCCTTCACGCACAACCAGGCGAGGTCTTCCATCGGGTCGCCGAGGTGGGCGATCTCCCAGTCGAGTACGGCCCGCAGGCCGTCGGGGCCCACGATGAAGTTGCCGTGGCGGAAGTCGCCGTGCACGACCGTCACCCGGTCGGACACTGGGCGGTTGGCCTCGAGCCAGCGGAACCCGAGCTCGAAGGCGGGATGGGGCTCGCCGAGCACGTCGAGCACCTCGCGATACTGCTCGATTGGATCCTCGTGCGCGAGCTCGGGTGCGGCGTCGATCGGGATTCGGTGCACCGCCGCGAGCGCCTCGCCACATTGCGCTGCCAACTTCGGACGCACGGCGGCCCACTCCTCGTCGCGCAGGATCTTCCTCGCGATCGTCTCGCCGTCGATGGCCTCGCTCACGATGAAGGGCCGATCGCGTGCCGTGCCGTCGTAGCGCAACGGCGCGACGGGGACGCCCGCAACCGCCGCGGCGCGCAACAAGGCCGCCTCGCTGCGCATGCCTCCGCCGGTCCGCACCGCGCCGGCCCGCTCCTGTTGCAGGACCAACGACGCACCATCCAGGTCGAACGCCCACGTCTCACGCGACGCCCCGCCCGACAACCGGCGCAGGTTCGACACCTCGGCGTCGCCGAACACCTCGTGCAGCAGAGCGTCGACCGCGCTCATCGAGCTGTCCTGCGGCGGGGCAGCGTGCGGTCGGACTCGTCGCGTATGTCACCGACGAGGTGCTCGAGCACGTCTTCGAGGGTCGCCAAGCCGCTCACCCGTCGATCATCGCCGACGAC
>DASZHU010000126.1:0-2962 GCA_035937605.1 Acidimicrobiales bacterium
GGCTGGACGGACATCATCGGCAAGCTGCTCGTGATGATCCGGCGCGAGACGAACGCGGATCTCACACCCGAAGGTGTCGCCGGCACGCTCGAGCTCGCCGACTTCGAGAAGATGGAGCAGATCCGCTCGCGGGTCGACACGATCGTGAACGACCCGGCTACGGCGGAGGCGCTCAAGCCGTACTATCGCCAGTTCTGCAAGCGGCCGTGCTTCCACGACGAGTACCTGGACACGTTCAATCGCGAGAACGTGACGCTCGTCGACACGCAGGGCCGAGGGGTCGACCGCATCACCGAGCGCGGCATCGTGGCCAACGGTGTCGAGCACGAGCTCGATTGCATCGTGTACGCGACCGGATTCGAGGTCGGCACCGACTACACGCGTCGATGTGGCTACGAGATCGTGGGTCGCGACGGCATCTCACTCACGGACAAGTGGGCGGATGGCGCCGAGACGTTCCACGGCATGCACAGCCATGGGTTCCCGAACTGCTTCATCTTCAGCAACATTCAGAGTGGCTTCTCGGTGAACTTCCCGCACATGCTCGACGTGCAGAGCACGCACCTGGCGTACATCCTCCGCCACGCGCTGGAGAACGACGTTCGTGTCGTCGAGGCGTCAGCGGAGGCGGAGGCCGCGTGGGTGGCCACGATCGTGCAGCTCGCCCAGAACAACCTGAGTTTCCTCGAGTCGTGCACGCCGAGCTACTACAACAACGAAGGCAAGCCGGCGGAGCGCAGCGGCCAGAACGGCTTCTACGGCGGGGGATCGATTGCGTTCATCAAGCTGCTGGAGAGCTGGCGGACCGCCGACGATTTCGAAGGGCTCGAACTCACTTCATGACGCGTGAGGAGTCGGTTCGCTCCGCTCTACGCTCGGCGAGAACAGGAGGATCATGGCCGAGCTGCGCGCCGTGGTGTGCGAAGACGACCCGACCGTACGACGAGTGATCGGCTCGGTCCTGCGTGATCACGACATCGACGTGATCGCGGAGATCGACATGATCACACCACTGTGCGACGTCGTACGCCATGGGCGACCCGATGTCGTGATCCTCGATCTCATGCTCGCCGGCATGGCCGAGATCGAGAGCCTCGAGGAGCTCGCGAAGGTGGCGGACGCGGTGCCCGTGGTCGTCTTCTCCTCGTACGACCAGCTCCGCGACGACGTCATGGAGAGCGGGGCCTACGCCTTCGTCGACAAGCCGGACTTCGAGATGTTGATCACCACGGTGCTGTCGGCCGTCGCCACGGGACGCGGGACCGTCGACGAACCGCGGTGAGATTCGCCGGACCGCTCGTCGCGCTCGCACTGACGGCCTCGGTATTGGCACCATCGGCACCATCCGCGGCATCGTCCACGCCGACCATGCCGTCGCAGGCCGCTGTCGTGACGACGCTGCCCGACTACTCGAACGCGTGCGAAGGCGCGAGCGTGCCGCCCGCCGGGTTTGCCGACGCCGGCCTCGCGGCTGACTGCCTCAGGGTGTACGGCGTGGCGCTCGGAAAGGCCGACGGCTCGTTCGGTGAGAACGACTCGTTGTTGCGCAGCCAGGTCTCGAGCCTCATGGTGCGGTTCATCCAGCTCGCCGGCGTGGAGTTGAGCGCGACGCGAACGTTCGCCGACGTGAACAGTGGCACCGTGCCCGACGCGCAGGTGCGCAACGAGATCGAGCTCCTCGCCGGATCAGGCATTATCGCCGGCTTCCCGGATGGGCGCTTCCGGCCGGCCGATCTCCTGACCGTGGCGCAAGCAACGACCATCGTGGTGCGCGCGCTCGCCCTGGTCCACGCCCGCTTCCCCGCGGCCCCCGCGTTCGTCGACCAGGGCACGACGTCCGCGAACTACGCCGCCGCGGGTGACAACAACCTCCTCACTACCAACGTCGTCGACGTTCACGGGAGCGCGTACGACCTTCGTCCCGATGGCATCACGGAGCGCGGCCTCCTTGCAGAGGTTCTCGTGCAGGGGATCCAGGTGCTCGTCGACGCCGCGGTCGTCACATCGGTTGGCATGGGGCACAAGGACGGTGAGCTCGGGCCTGGTCTGACGCTCGACACCGTCGTGCTCGACGGCCCCAACGTGGTGCACGTCGTGACCGTTGACCGCGCCCAGGGCATCGAGATCCGCAGCACACTCGCCACGGGCAAGCTGGTCGGACGGCTTCCGACCACGTCGATCTCGCGTCGATGGCGTGCCGCGCTCGCGGTGAACGGCGACTTCTTCCTCAGTGACGGCCAGCCCGCGCATGCCTTCGCGACCGGTGGACGCCTCCTGAAGGCTCCCGCCAACGTCGAGGACTCGAACTCCTTCAGCTCCACCAATCCACGCGCTGCGTTCTTCGGCACGCCCGCGATGACGATGGAGGTCAGCGTCGCCGGCACGGGCGCCTCGATCCCGATCGACCACATCAACGACGGCGACGCGGCCCCTGGCGAGCTCGCGATGTACACACCCGAGGGTCTCGGCGCGGCGACGCCGCCGGCCAACTCGTGCTTCGCTCGTCTCACCCCGAACGGGCCGCCGACCATCAACGCCGATGGGCACGCGGAGCAAGCGCACACCGTTACCACCGCGACGTGCCAGGCGGCCGCCGAGCCGGTGGGCACCGACGACCTCCTCGTCGCGCCCGTCAACAGCACGCGTGCCGGCTTCATCTCCTCGCTCACGCCCGACTCGACGGTCACGACCAGCTGGACGCTCAACCCGGCGTGGCCCGACCTGTTGGACTCGACGGGCAGCAACACGACGTTGGTGCACAACGGTCAGCCGTCCGACGACGTCGTGCTCGGCGACGGTCCGTATTACGACTCGGTCGGACCGCGCAGCGCGGTCGGTCAGCTCGCCGACGGCCGCGACGTGATCGCAACCGTCGACGGGCGCCAACCGGGCTACAGCATCGGCATGACGCCGCTCGAGTTCGCGCAGTACCTCGTGTCGATCGGCGTCGTCGAAGCGGGCG